>CAZBSH010000004.1:0-56997 GCA_964494645.1 uncultured Christensenella sp.
AAAGCAAAACCGGTAAAGAGCGCTTCCGGGGCAGCGCCTGCGAAGGAATAGGTAAACATTTTCATTCTTTTGAAAAAGATGGAAAAAGATATATTTTTGAAGGAATCTTTCCACGCAAACTCCCCAAACAAGGGGGAACGAAAACTATTACTATTTGACGCAAATGTCAAAAAAATAAGCAAAGAAAAAGGAGAAAAAGAAGATGAAGAAAACACCGTTGATCGCGCTGTTATTGGTTTGTATCATGCTGTTTTCCGCATGTACAGGCGGCGGAGGAACCGCATCAAACTCACCTGATGCGGGCAGCGACCCATCATCATCGCAGAGCGCGGCAGGCGAGAGCGCGTCTCAAGACGCAGAGGGATCTCAGGCGGCGAAAACACATTCGAACGCAGACGTGTTTGAGTATGTCAATGATGCCGGCGCAAAATCGGATATCAACAAGTACTATAACGATCTTGGAATTGATTGTACTGTAGATATCCGTTGCCAGGGCGGCGATGTCAAAATCAAAGATGGCGCAATCACACAAATGCCAAAACCCGACAAACCATATACGATTGGGTTCTCCGTATACTATACGGTGGATGAAGTTGGATCAATGTATTTGCAGGCGATGAAAGACGCTGCCGCCGAAGCAGGGATCGAGCTTTTGATCAATGATGCGGATTATGATCAGAGTTCGCAGGATCAAGCGATTGAACAATGGATAGCGCAGGGGGTAGACGGGGTAATACTGACACCTTGCGATTTCACAGGCGTCAAATCTTCGTTGGATGCATTGGAAAAAGCAGGAATCCCTGTTATTTCACTGGATGCGCCGCCGCAAGCGGGCAATGTGGATGCGATTGTAACATATGATTGCATTGAACAAGGACGCCTTGCGGGCGAATTGCTGGAAAAAGCGCTGAAAGACAATGGCACAGAAATGAAAGGGAAAGTGATTTACAACACGCTGCCCTTTGTCCATCCCAATGCTGTGACACGCGTTCTTGGTTTTGACAGCGTATTTGAGAATTACGCGGACATTGAGCTGATCGAGCTGACAGGCGAAGCGCCGGAAGAGCATTACACGGCATTTGAAGGCGCGATTCAGGCAAACCCGGATATGCTGGGTGCATGGGGGCTTTACAGCTCAGCTACCATTGGCATGATGAACGCTAAGCTGGCGGCAAAGAGAGACGATATCCTGCTTACATCTGTTGACAATGATAGACCTATTTTGGCGGGTATCTCCAAAGGCGATGTGCTGGGAACGGTATGCTATAGCGCGATCGATGGTTCGAGGATCGCGATGTCGCACATGATCAATCTGTTGAATGGTGCGGAGATCCCGGGAATCACCTATCAGGAAAATATCGTTGTCACAAAAGACAATGTTGAAGAAATGTTTGGTCATTACTATCCGGGCAATACCTTAAAGGATTACCTCAACGCGAACTGAGGCAAAAAAACCTCCGTTCGCTGTAATCAAGATATGTTTAGGCTCCTGAGGAGCTGAAAATAAAAATAAACGGAGGAAATGAAAATGAAAAAAATGTCATTGATCGCCTTGGTACTGGTCATACTTATGCTGTTCGCAGCGTGTGCACCCGCACCGACCGCATCGTCTGAGCCTGCTTCAAGCGAACCCTCGCAAAGCGCGGCGCAGGCAAGTGAAGAACCCAGTGCTTCAGCCAGCGAAGCAGCTTCTGCCGGTGCTTCGGACAACCCGAATGCTGCGGACTTCACGTATGTGGAAGCAGACTATGTAAAGGATGGTGTTTTTGACATCAGTAATTACTATAGTTCTCTCGGTGTGGACTGTAATGTAACGATCAAGGAACAAGGCGGCGTTGTCAGAGTCAAAGATGAAATGACGACACAAATCCCCAAAGCAAACGAGAAATACAAAATCGGTTTCTCGGTATATTACACGGTGGATGAAGTTGGCACGATGATTCTGAACACAATGAAACAAGCTGCGGAAGCAGCGGGCGTGGAACTGCTGGTCAATGATGCGAACTATGACCAGAACGCGCAGAATCAGGCAATTGAACAATGGATCACAGAAGGCGTAGACGGCGTTATCCTTGCTCCGTGCGATTTCACTGCTGTAAAAGGCGCGCTGGACGCACTCGAGAAAGCGAACATTCCGGTTGTTTCTATGAACCCGCCGCTCGCAGGAAATGTTGATTCTGTTGTTATGATCGACTGTATCGAAGAGGGCCAGATGGCGGCTAATTTGCTGATCGATGCGTTGAAAGCAGAGGGCAAAGAGGTGAAAGGGAAGATAGTTTATCAGACGCTCCCCTTTGTTCACCCCAATGCTGCCACCCGTACAAAAGGGTTTAAGGATACGTTCGCTGACTATCCCGATGTAGAATTCATCGAGTTGACAGGAACGTCCCCGGAAGAACATTATACCGCGTTTGAGGGCGCGCTGCAAGCGAACCCGGACATGATCGGTGCGTGGGGGCTTTACAGCTCTGCTACGATCGGCATGAATAATGCGAAAAAAGCTGCAAAAAGCGATGTTCTTCTTACCTCAATCGATAATGATAAGCCGATTCTTGCAGGCATCAAAGAAGGATCGATCCTGGGCTCAGCATGTTATTCAGGAATTACATCAGCCAACTGGTGCATGATCCAGATGGTCAACATCCTAAACGGCGTACAGGATATTCCTGCGGCAATCTTCTATGAGAATCAGGTGGTTACGGCGGATAATGTCGACGCAATGTTTGATCATTATTATCCGGAAAGCACCGTCACATTGGAAGAGTACATGTCGGGCAAAACAGAGTAAGGAAAAGCAAAATTTGAAATGAGGTAATTGAAAAATGAATAAGGCACCTGAGTTAATCGTAATGCTTACGCACAACGACAGGACAGTAGAGAATGCAATCGAAGTATTCGAAGCGGCGAAGGATGCACCGGCTACATGTTGGGGATTTAAGGAAGTTGGGCTTCCGATCCCCGATATGAAGATTCTTGTGCAAAAAATGAAGGATGCAGGCAAAAAAACTTTCTTAGAAGTTGTGGACTATACAGAGGAAGGTTGTCTTGCCGGCGCAAAGATCGGCGTAGAATGTGGGTTTGATGCGTTGATGGGTACGTTGTATTTTGACTCGGTACGTGACATGCTTTATGAGAACGGGGTAGAGTATCTGCCGTTTGTAGGAAAGCTGTCAGGTCGCCCAAGTGTGCTCGATGGAACGATCGAGGAGATTATTGAAGAAGCGCAAAATCTGGTGAAAAATAAAGGCATCAAAGGATTTGATCTTCTTGGATACCGTTATGTGGGTGATGCGGTTAAGTTAAACAGCGAGTTTGTAAAAAGCTTAAAGAGCATTGAGATCCCGGTTTGTCTCGCGGGAAGCGTGCAGAGCTATCAGCGCCTTGACGAAGTGAAGGCGACCGGTGCGTGGGCGTTTACGATCGGTGGCGCGTTCTTCGAAAATAAATTCGACGGAACATTTGCGGAGCAGATCACAAAAGTAGTGGAGTACATGAACAAGTAACAAGAGATTGCCAAAGAGCGGGTCGCAGCGTTTGCTGCGACCCGTGCATATGGCGGAAAGGCGGAGCAGAGAATGCGAATTCTTTTTATGGGAGCGCATCCGGACGACTGCGAATATTACTGCGCGGGAACTCTTGCAAAGTATACAAAGCGTGGGCACGAGGTGTTTATCGCGATTTCTACGAACGGAAACATCGGTTCAATGACGGCGAAAACCAAAGAAGAAGTGGCTGATATGCGGTACAAAGAAGCATTGGACGCATGCGCCGTGATTGGCGCAAAGCTTATTTGGATGGGGTTTGATGACGAATATCTGATTGATTCGCGTGAAGTGCGGGACGCCTTTATAGATGCGGTGCGCGAGGCACGGCCGGATGTGATTTTTACGACGTGGAAAATGAACGACTATAATCCGGATCATAATATCAATGGATATATGGCGTTTATCGCCAGAATCAACGCATCGATTCAATTGATCAAAACAAAACATGAGGCGACAGACAAAATTCCGGTGATGTTTTTTTGTCCGCCAACAGGGCAGATGGAATTTATGCCGGATTATTATGTGGATATTTCAGAGGAGATGGAAACAAAAATTACGATGTGGAAGCGGCACAAGTCTCAAAATGAGGAATGGTGCGGCGATATCTTTGGCGTTGACGTTCTTGCGGGGATGATACGTACATGCGAACATTTTGCGTACCAGACCGGCGCGGGCATCAGGTATGCCGAAGGGTTTCAACTATGTAAAACATGGCCGATCGGCGCGGCAGAGCCACATAAGATGCTGCCGTAATGTGAAAAAAGGGCTGTTAAATTGATAATAGAAGGAGAAATGAAATGAGAGTATTGGCATTTGGAGCACATCCGGACGATATTGAATTCCGGTGCGGGGGAACTCTTGCCAAAATGGCGGCGAGAGGCGACGAAATTTTTATGTGTATTGCTACAAACGGCAATATCGGTTCTTTCCAGATGGGAAAGGATGAAATTCGCGCGGTACGCCACAAAGAAGCGCAGGCTGCATGCGACCTGATCGGGGCGCAGCTCATTTGGCTGGATGAGCCGGATGAGTTTTTGTTCGACAATGAAAAAACGCGCCTTAAATTTGTAGATGCATACCGTATAGCGCGACCGGATATTGTATTTGCGCCGCCTTACTTTAAGGATTATAATCAGGATCACGATATGACAGGATACCTTGCGTTTGTTGCGCGGGTGATCTCTACGGTAAAGCTGATCGAAACAGAATATGAACAAACCGCTACCGTACCGCCGCTGTTTTATACACAACCGCATGGTATCAATCCGGAATTTCGTCCGGAGTACTTTGTAGATATCACGGAAATGGCAGAAACCAAGCACAGGATGTGTAATTGTCATGCTTCTCAGATGGGGGATTGGTGTAGGGACGCATTTGGCGTAAACTATCTGGAAGGGAAGGAACGAACGGATAAGTATTGGGCAAATGCATGCGGTACACCCGGTGTAGAATATGTAGAAGTGTTTTCATTGTGTAAAACCTGGCCCATAAAGGCCGGAGCGCACACACTATTGCCATAATATATCACTCTGCAAAAGAGCATCCTTCTTGGGATGTTTTTTTGCGTTTTGCGCTTTACAGAACACATCCATGGCGAAGAGGGGTTGTTAGGAGCGCATAATCGAAAGCAATTACGGCGATCAGTCTGTTTTCATCACTTCGAAAACGGCATACATAAAGGATTTCTGCTCACTTACAATTCTTGACAAGAAGGGCTTAAAATGATAAAGTTTTATGGTAATAAGTGTTTTTATATAAGATATTTGTATAATAGGGGATATTATACATGACAGGACTAATTTGATATAAAAATACTCATGTATTGGCAGAAATAATAAACGAGCGGGAGATACCGGTTGGACTTAAGTGTCATCATCATTATTGCTCTGGCTGTTGCAGGAGTAATTTTGGCTTGTATAGTCAATAAGGGTAATCCAGGATACAGACTGGGGATGATCATTGCGATCGTAATAGGATGTGTCGCTGGATTATTGTTGTATTATTATATTTCCGTTTTCCGTAGTTTTCAATTGATATTGCTTGTGGTGGGCGTAACGGTAATTGTGTTGGTCGTTGTGTATATTATCATCGTGGCGATCCAGCATCATGCAAAGATCGGAAAAGCCAAGCGGCAAGAGCGTCGCAGGGCAGCGGAACAAGAAAGGATTGCTGCGCTCGAAGAAAAACAACGCAATCAAGCGCAAGCTAAACTTGAAGCGGACATGCAACAAGCGCAGGCGATGAGGATGCAGCGCGAGACGGAAGAGCAAAACGCGTATATGACAGCCGCGCAAGAGCCGATGGAACAAGAATTTGCAGAGGAACAAGAACCGGATGTTGCGGATGATAGGTTAGAAGCCGAGGAAGAAATCATTGTTAATGAAGAAC
Source organism: uncultured Christensenella sp. (assembly GCA_964494645.1). Taxonomy (GTDB): domain Bacteria; phylum Bacillota; class Clostridia; order Christensenellales; family Christensenellaceae; genus Christensenella. The sequence continues at coordinate 5,934 of CAZBSH010000004.1, forward strand.
CGGTATTGGAATTTTTAACGGAAGAGGACGATGAGTCAGTGAATATTCTTGACGACGAACAGCTTTTAGAAGAAGAAATGGCGCAGGCGGAGCCGTATGTTATGCCGAGCGAAAGAATGGAACGTCCTGAAGCTATTGTATGGGAAGAAGAAGAGGAAGTTTATAAAGCGGCTGAAAATGCGTTTGGGTTCTTGTCCGATGATGGATGGGATGATGAGGAATTTGAGGCGGAGCTTGCTGCTATGGAAGCGTTAAGCGAAGAAGAGCAGAAACACGAAGGGTCTGCCGAAGAAAGCATCGTAGAGGAAGAGCCGCAAGAAGCAATTGTAATAGAAGAACCGTTGGAAGAAGAGACGGGTATTCTGGAAAAAATTGCGTCAGAAGAACCTGTGAGCGAGCAAATCCGTGCGGAAGAAGAGGATATCCAGCCGGATCAGGTTGATGAGCAACCGGAAGAAGAGACAGCAGAACCGGAGGAAGCGCAAGAGGCTGAGGCTGCCGATGATGTAGAACAAGCGGAGCCTGCGGACGCGGTATTTGAAGAACCGAAAGAGCCGGAACGGGAAGAAGAGGAGGTTGCAGTGGTTGCAACCCGCGCGGCGGAGAAGCTTGGGGATGAGCCGCAGACGTTATTTGATCAAAAAGAAGCGGATATTGAAGAATTACGCGCATTGATCAAAGTGGGATTTTATGATGACGCGCTTAAGAAGGTTTTCAAGATACTGAATGCCGGATACATTATGACGCCACAGGAAAAGCAGCAAATGCGAATTGTATTGATGACGTTGAAAGAGAAGATGAAATAAATGAAGGCAGCGGAAAAGCTCAAACGCAACAATGTGCGTAATGACAAAAAACAATATGCGTTTAATATTTTGATCGTTGTTGTTATTGTATCGGCTTTGCTTTTGACGGGTGCATATGGCGGTATGTACAGTGTTTCTGACAACGAGGTGTTTGCGCAGGGTACAGTGGTGAATGGGTTTGAGCTCTCGGGGAAAACGTTTGAAGAGGCAAGGGAAGAAGTATTAAAGCAGGAACGTGAAAATCTGAAAAATGTCAGGATCAAGGTGACATATAATGGGAATATACGCGAGTTTACAGCGGCCGATCTGGGAGTGAGCGGTAATGCGGAAGAGCTGTTAAAAGAGGCATATGCATACTCAAGAAGCGGCAATGTATTTGCGGATTATAACAATACCTATGCCGGCGAGACGCTTGAAAGCGGTATCTCTATCGATACGGAAGTGTTGGAAAAGAGCGTTAAAGGTTTTTTGAATAAGTACGATACGAAGCCGGTGGACGCGACGGCAAAGTTTGATCTTTTTACGCACGATTTCACTTATACGCAAAGTTCTGTAGGATCTATGGCGGATGCGGACGGCGTGTGTAAGGAGATCGAGCAGAAATTGTACAACGGTGATTACAGTGATGTAAATGTCACGGGCGAACGGTTGCAGCCTGCGGTGACGGAAGAAGCACTGGAGCAAAATACTGTATTGATCGGGCGATGTGAAACGCAGGCGACAAACGATGAAAACAGGAATATTAACATTTCTTTGATGTGTAAGGCGATCAACGGTCTTATATTACAGCCGGGGGAAACGCTTTCCATTAACGAATTGGTGGGAGAGAGAACTGCGGATAAAGGATTTAAACCTGCGCCTGCAATCACGGATGGGAAAAAACTGACCGACGAGCTGGGCGGAGGTATCTGTCAGTTGGCGGGAACGCTCTACAATGCTGCTCTGCTTGCAGATATGGAGATCGTTGAGCGGGTACATCATTCATGGCCGTCCGCCTATCTGCCGATAGGGCTTGATGCGACGCTTAATTGGGATGATAAAGATCTCAAGCTCAAGAATACAAGTGAATATCCGATGTATCTGGGTGCGTATTTATATAAACAGTCGGTCGTAGTTGAAATATACGGACAACCGAGCGAATATGACATCGAGCTTGAAAATGTTATTCTAAAGGAGATAGATATTCCTAAGCCGGAGATCATTTATACGGATGAGCTGCCCGCCGGGCAGCGCAAGACGACGATTACCGGACGCAAGGGGTATGAAGTGGATGTTTATCGTAATTATCTAAAAGACGGGGAGATCGTCAAGAGTGAAAAGATATCGCATGACACGTTCCATGAAATAAAGGGGACGGTACTTGAGGGAACAAGCACGAAAGATAAATAAATAGAAAAGAGATAGATGGGAGAGTAAGAAAATGAAAAAATCGTCAGAAACACTGGGACTGAGAGTAATGGGCATCAAGGAAGGCATTGAAAAGGGTATTGCGCAGGATTTCATGATTAATGCGTCCAAAAGAACGGTTGAGTACCTGATTTTGAAAGAAAAGAACGGGTATGTTTTTCGGGCGATCGCGACGGGGGATATCTTGGGGATTGGTGCTGACTACATCATGACATCGACGATTGAAAACGCGAAGAAAATCTATGAATCCAAAGAGATCATGAAAGAAATAGAAGATGGTTTCTTTATTCTGGGGGCGTCGGTACTTTCCAGCACCGGGGATATGATCGGTGGGATTGCTGACTTCAGCTTTGATGAAAAGACGGGCGAGCTTGATACGCTTTATCTGGACAATGGTGAAGAGTACAGCGGAAATACCATTACCGCTCTTTCTGCGCAGACAGTATTTATTGACAAGTCTGGAAATGCGGCGCTGCGTCAGTCTGTGGAAGAGGTTTCCGAAGCACCGGCAGTAAAGGAATCTAAACCGAGCGCGCTAGAGGAAGAATCCAAAGCGTACTTACTGGGAAAAGTCGTTAAGAATGATGTAACGAGCGATGATGGGACGTTCAGCTTGACAGAGGGAACGGTTCTTACAGAAGAGATTTTGGAACAGGTGGCAAAGCATAATGACGTATTGCTTACGTTGACGATGGACGTTTAAAACCGATACAGTCAAAGGCTGCGGATTTCCGCAGCCTTTTTTGTTATGCGGATCCCTGTAAAACAGTTTGCAAACAAAGGGATTCAGTATATAATAAGTGGGGATTGGAAGAAGAACGGGTAGGCGGAGGAACAGAATGGTTTATGATAATGTCCTAGAGGCGATCGGTCATACGCCGATGATATGTCTCCGGCATATGTGCAAGAACGGTGCGCAGGTGCTTGTCAAATATGAAGGACTGAATATTGGCGGTTCGATCAAAACAAGGACAGCCTTTAATATGATTGAAGAGGCGGAGAAAAGCGGACGGATCCGACAGGATACCATTATCGTCGAGCCGACCAGCGGAAATCAGGGAATAGGGCTTGCGCTGGTGGGCGCGGTAAAGGGCTATAGGACAGTTATCATTATGCCTGATTCCGTAAGTGAGGAGCGTCGAAAGCTTGTGCGGCATTATGGCGCGGAAGTCATCATGGTGCACGATGATGGTAATATCGGTGACTGTATCAATGAGTGCCTGCGCAAAGCGCTCCGGATGGCGGAGGAAGATCCTAGAGTATATGTACCGCAGCAGTTTGTAAATATTGCGAACCCGATGGTGCACAAGCATCATACGGCGCTTGAAATACTGGAGCAGGTGTCCGGTCCAATTGACGGGTTTTGTTCCGGTGTAGGGACGGGAGGTACGATCAGTGGGATCGGGGAAGTGCTGAAGGCACAGAATCCGCAAATGGAGATTTGGGCGGTTGAACCGGAAAATGCTGCCATTCTCTCGGGGGGAAGCATCGGTACGCATTTGCAGATGGGGATCGGGGATGGGCTCATTCCTGAAAACCTGAATACCGAGATATATGACGATGTATGTATTGTTACGGATAACGAAGCGATCAGAACGGCGCAGGCGCTTGCATGCTGTGAAGGTCTGATGTGCGGTATTTCAAGCGGCACAAACGTTGCGGCGGCACTGAGGCTGGCAAAAAAGCTGGGAAAAGGTAAAACGGTGGTGACAGTATTACCGGATACTGCGGAGCGGTATTTTAGTACGCCATTGTTTGAGGAATAGGAGAAACGGTTTGGCACAAAGAAATCTACGTATGATCGGGGACGATATTCTGCGCAAAAGGTGCAGGGAGGTAGTAGAAATAAACGACAGGATCAGGATGATTCTGGACGATATGGCGGAAACAATGTATGCCGAAAAGGGGCTTGGACTTGCCGCGTCGCAGGTGGGGGTGCTAAAAAGGCTTGTTGTGATCGATATGGGCAATGCACTGATGAAGCTGGTCAATCCTGTCATAGAGCGCCATGATGGGATACAGGAGTGTGAGGAAGGATGTTTGAGTGTTCCTGAGAGGTTCGGGAAAACGCTGCGCCCTAAAACTGTAACAGTGCGTGCTCTTGACGAGAAGGGGCAAGAGATAACGGTACAGGGAGAAGGCGATTTTGCAAAGTGCCTGTGTCATGAGCTTGACCATTTGGATGGTATTTTATTTGTTGACCACATGATAGAAGAATAGGCAATGTCAGTAAATTAAGGAATTCTTAAAGAGTTTCGCCTGTTTTTCTGTTATAATGGGGTCATGAGAAATAATAATAAGGGAAAATAGGTATGAATGTTTGGTTTGTCATTTGCCAGTGGGTCGTGATTGTTTTATCGGTGTATTCGGCGCCGCTGATGATCTGGCTTATTATTACTGCGTTTGCGGGGCTTTTGCCATCAAAGGAATTGCGGCAAAAGGAAGACAAGCGGCATAAATTTGCTGTGCTTGTTTGCGCACGCAACGAAGAGCGGGTGATCGGGAACCTGATCGCAAGCCTTAAGACGCAGGATTACGGCGAGGATGGGTATCATATTTTTGTGGTCGCCGACAATTGTACGGACAAGACGGCGGATGTGGCGCGAGAATATGGCGCGACGGTGTATGAACGTTTTGACGCGGAAAAGAGAGGCAAAGGTTTTGCGTTGCATTACGGTATAAACCGCTTGCTTGCGGAGCGGCCGGACGAATATGACGCATTGTGTGTGTTTGACGCGGACAACCTTGCAGCAAAGGATTTTTTGACGGAAATGAACCTTGCGTTGTGTTCTGAGGCAGATGTTGCGATTGGGTATCGTGATACAAAAAACATCCATGATTCGTGGATTAGTGAGGTTTATTCCGTGTATTGGCTGATGCTGCAGCGCTTTTATCATGGCGCGCGCCATAAGCTTGGCTTTTCGAGTATGGTTGGTGGCACGGGTTTTGCTTTTAAACTTGAAGTATTGGGAAAAGAAGGCTGGACGACTTATTCCCTTACGGAGGATGTTGAATTTTCCATCCAACAGATTTGTGCGGATAAAAAGATATTACCTGCCAGAAAGGCAGTCTTTTATGATGAACAGCCGACAACCGCCGGTGTGTCTGTCAAGCAGCGTTTTCGCTGGATGATCGGAGGGATGCAGTGTATCCCGTTGTATTTTTCGAAGATCATCAAAAAGGTTTTCCGTGGGAATTTAAAGGCACTGGATCTTTTATGGTATGTGTTTTTTATCCCGGCGACAGGCTTTGCACTTCCGCTCAATGTAGCGGTGATTGCCATGATGTTTTTGAACCCGGGACTTTATCCGTTTAGTGTGCCGGTGCTGATCGGGATGGTGATCGGAAATTGGGCGATTGCGATGATAACGGCGCTGTTGACGCTTGTGCTTGAAAAACGGGAAATACGTCCTATGATACGTGCGATTGTTCTGTATCCGGTATTTATGATCTCAATGATGGTGATTGCGTTGGCAGCGATCTTTAACCCGCGGACAGAATGGGTGCCCATCGAACACAACAGTGAATGCAGGATTGAAGATATTGAAAAAGCAAAGGCGATATTGGAAGAGCCGGGCGAGCGGCTGTAAGAATAACAAACAAAAGCAGAAGCGGTCGTGAGATAAATGTTTCAAGCGACGGCTTCTGTTTTAATGTAATGATAAAGTGTATAGTATTGCAAAGGGGAAATCATGGCAAGATTTGATGAGATATATGAGCGGCTGTTAAAAGCTGATACGCGGGAAAAGAGCGCACAGGAGATCGAAAAGATACAGAAGGAACGCGAAGGATTGTTAGAGCTCGATTGTTTGCTACACCCGGAAAAACAGCCTGTCATTTGGAAGTTTGGAAATTGCGAGTGTTCCGCAGAAGAGCAGCAGGGATGCGCGCAGGAATGTATGTTTGACGCAATCTCGTCGGGACAAGAGGGCGGCATCAAAATTGACCCGCGTATTTGTGTGGGATGCTGCGCTTGCGTTGACCATTGTAAAGACAAGAGACTTACGGCAAGCAAAGATATTATGGCGGTCTTAAAAGCCCTGCGGGAGTCAAAGGGATTGGTATACGCTCTTGTTGCACCGGCTTTCTTAGGACAGTTTGAAGCGCAAGTAACGCCGGCAAAGTTGAGGAGCGCATTCAAAAAGATGGGCTTTGACGGAATGATCGAAGTCGCCCTATTTGCGGATATTTTGACGTTGAAGGAGGCTTTGGAGTTCGACCATAATATCGTAGAAGAATCAGACTACCAACTGACAAGCTGTTGCTGTCCCATGTGGATCGCGATGATCCGTAAGATATATCATGAGCTGATGCCGCATGTTCCGGGGTCTGTTTCGCCCATGGTCGCGTGCGGACGTACGATAAAGATCTTGCATCCGGACGCTGTCACTGTATTTATAGGACCATGCATCGCAAAAAAAGCAGAAGCGCGTGAAGCGGATATTGCGGGTGCGGTGGATTACGTATTGACGTTTGAGGAAGTCAGGGACATGTTTTCTGCCTTAGAGATAGAGCCTCAGGCGATGGAGGAGAGCTACAAAGACCATTCTTCGCGGGCAGGCAGAATCTATGCGCGCAGCGGCGGGGTAAGCGAAGCGGTAAAAGAATGCATAGAGCGCCTAAATCCAAACAGAGAAATTATGGTGCGTACGCAGCATGCGGACGGTGTACCGGCGTGTAAGGCGATGATAAACAGTATCCTTTCGGGTGAGGCAAACGCGAATTTTTATGAGGGTATGGGATGCGTGGGCGGCTGTGTCGGCGGACCAAAAGCCATTATTGACCGTGAGGAAGGAAAGGCGAATGTTGATGAATACGGAAAAGAAGCGACATACGCAACACCAATAGACAATCCATATGTGATCGAATTGCTAAAACGCCTTGGATTTGAAACGGTGGAGGATTTGCTTTGTGAAAGCGATATTTTCACACGTCATTTTCAATAAAAAGCGGTTGGGTAAGGGAAGAATATATCGGAATGTGATCAGTAATATTGTCGGCTATCCGGAAGATATAGAATAAAACTACCAAAATAATTGTTCTAACCGACTGCAAAATGTTTATAAAAATGATCGAAGCATTTGTTAGAGGGAGGAATAAAAATGGCGAAACACGCACAAACGCCGCTTGGATATCTGATGGATATGCTTTATATTCAGGGGACGAAGCTGGCGGGCGCGGTACATGTAGACCGAACGGTGATCAGCCGATGGAAGAATGGACGTACCAAGCTACATGCGAAATCAGTTTACTTTAGTGATGTGGTAAACGCCATTTTGGATTTCAACGAGGAACAGGGCTTAAGGAAACTGGAGCGCTTTTTTGGATCGGTGAACGATGCAGAGATCACAGACAGAAAAGCATTATACGCGTTTGTTGCTTCATGGCTTCTTTCTGAAGAATTCGATCAGAACTATAAAGAAAAAGAAACTGACAACAGCTTGTATGCTACGACATACAAGATTTATAAAGGACCGTCGGGGAAACGCACGGCGATTCTTGATTTTTTGGATATATTACTGACGCTTCCCGAAGGAGAAACAGTGTGGGGATTTGATTCGGATTCCCGCATCTTTCATTCGTTGGCGAACGATCTTGTCACTTCGCAAAAAAAGTTTATTGAAGCAGAAAAAAAGAACCATCAATTGAAGATGATGTTTTATATGAACCGACCTGCGGAACAAATATATAATATGTTCCAGTATTGGCTGCCGGTTTTTTTGTCTCCAAATGCTCATCCATATTACACATATGATATTGAAAGCCCTTTTTATGATTATGTATACAGCATCAAAGGAAAGCTGTTGCTTGTTGGTTCCAATTTTGACGAAAATCCGGCCAATATGTATACGGCGGTGTATGACGATCCGATGACGATACATCAGTTTGATCTGTTTCTGGAAAAACACATGGAACGGTTCAGTCAACTGACGCATCATTTGGAAAGCCGCGATATGTGTTCAGACTTTAATGCAAGCACTATGAGAGGCTATTTTACGACCAATATGGACCAATACGTTATCACAGAATCTACACCGTTTATTACGTTCAGTAAAGAAACACTCGAGGACGTTATACTGTCAATTGATCTTTCTGCTGATGAAGAAAAAAAGGTCACGCAGTTTTACCGGAATTGCATGGTCAATACAAAGAAATTTCTTGGCGGGGATAATTTTACGCATATTATTTTCAGCGCAGACTATATTCATGACTTGCGGGAACAAGTTATTATTGATTCGCCCACTTTCAGCTATTTGCTGGGTAGACCGATCCGGATGCCAAGCAGGTTTCTATTGAGGGAGATCGAATACTTTTTGGAAACAGTGAAAAATGACTCCAAAGTGAAAATTGCACTTCGTCCGATGGGATCGCAGCCATTTATTCCGAATTTAAATTTGTGGGTCAAGGAAAATACGGTGTCGTATTTTCATCCGTCCGATGATTATTCTGTGCGGGTTCTGACGGATGAGTTTTCGTCGGTCAATGCGTTTTTTTCTATGATAGAACAATTCTGGATGCAGCTTCCCTATGAATGTACAGACCGGGATTGGGTATATGAACAAATGGACAGATTGATCAATAAATAGTTGCGTGAAGAAATGGTAAGGCTGTTTTCCATACAGGGAGGCAGTTTTTTTATTGAATAGTGGTTGACAAACATAAATGGATTTGATACCATAAACACAATAATATAAAACATATATGTTTTATATGTTAGATGGAGGTTACGTATGATAGGGCAGGCGATACGAAAATACGGATGCGCAAAGGGACGAATGTGGCGATGTATGGGCAGTGACACGAACGATTGATCAATACACGCTATCAAAAGGAGAAAAATAATGAGTGTTTTTAAAGACAGAAAAGTAAAATTTGAGACTTTGCAGCTGCACGTAGGACAGGAAGAGCCGGACGCGGTAACGGATGCGCGTGCTGTGCCGATTTATCAGACGACCTCATATGTGTTTCGCGACAGCGATCATGCACAGGCAAGGTTTAATCTTTCAGATGCGGGAAACATTTATGGGAGACTGACCAACCCCACACAGGATATTTTTGAAAAACGGATCGCGGCGCTGGAAGGGGGATCGGCGGCGCTCGCGGTTGCATCCGGCGCGGCGGCGGTCACTTATACCATACAAAACCTGGCTGCGGCAGGAGATCATATTGTGGCGGCAAAGACAGTATATGGAGGGACATATAACCTGCTGGCGCATACGCTTCCGACATATGGGATTACTGCGACGTTTGTTGATCCGGATGAGGAAGGAAGTTTTGAGCGTGCGATACAAGATAATACGAAGGCGATCTTTATCGAAACAATGGGAAACCCCAATGCAAGCCTGATTGATGTGGAACAGGTTGCGAAGATCGCGCATAAAAATAACATTCCGCTTGTGGTAGACAATACATTTGCAACGCCATATCTGTTCCGCCCCTTGGAGCATGGCGCGGATATTGTGGTACATTCGGCAACAAAGTTTATCGGTGGACATGGCACGACGATTGGCGGGGTGATCGTGGAGGGAGGGACGTTTGACTGGAAGGCAAGCGGAAAATTTGCAAGTCTTGTCGAGCCGAACCCCAGCTATCATGGTTTAAGTTTTGTGGACGCGGCAGGACCAGCCGCTTTTGTAACGAAAATACGTGCCATATTGTTACGAGATATGGGGGCTACGTTATCTCCCATCCATGCCTTTGTTTTTTTACAGGGGCTGGAAACGCTTTCGCTGCGGGTGGAGCGTCATGCATATAATACAAAAAAAGTGGTTGAATACTTAAATAAGCACCCGAAGATTGAACGGGTGAACCATCCGTCGCTTAAGGAGAGTGGTTATAGTGAGCTGTATAAAAAATATTTTCCCAATGGCGGAGGATCTATCTTTACAATTGAGGTAAAGGGCGGGGCGAAGGAAGCGCGCGCGTTTATCGATAAGCTGGAGATTTTCTCGTTGCTTGCGAATGTAGCGGATGTCAAATCGTTGGTGATTCATCCGGCGAGTACGACGCATTCGCAGCTCACGGAGGAAGAGTTGCTGGAACAGGGGATCAAGCCAAATACCGTTCGTTTGTCAATCGGGACGGAGCATATAGACGATATTCTCTACGATCTGGAACAGGCGCTTGTCTAACAGGAGGAATTATTATTATGTCGAGAATTTATAAAAGCCTGACAGAGTTGATTGGAAAAACGCCGCTGTTGGAGCTTGTGAATTATGAAATAAAACACGGTTTAAATGCCACGGTGCTTGCAAAGCTGGAATATTTTAATCCGGCCGGCAGTGTCAAAGATCGTATCGCAAAGGCAATGATCGATCAGGCGGAAAAGGAAGGGGTCTTGCAGCCCGGAGCTACAATCATTGAGCCGACAAGCGGCAATACGGGGATCGGACTTGCCAGCGTTGCTTCCGCGCGGGGATATCGTACGATATTGACGATGCCCGAAACTATGAGCATGGAACGCAGAAATCTTTTGAAGGCATACGGAGCGAAGCTTGTCTTGACAGAAGGGGTGAAGGGTATGCGAGGCGCAATTGAAAAAGCGGAAGAGCTTGCTAAGGAGATACCAAATTCGTTCATTCCCGGACAGTTCGTGAATCCGGCGAATCCGGCGGTTCATAAGGCAACAACAGGTCCTGAAATATGGGAGGACACGGATGGGCAGGTGGATATTTTTGTCGCGGGAGTGGGTACAGGCGGTACGATCAGTGGGACGGGTGAATATTTGAAGTCCAAAAATCCGGATGTCAAGGTTGTAGCTGTCGAGCCGGAGGCATCGCCGGTACTCTCTAAAGGCACGCCGGGGCCTCATCCCATACAGGGCATCGGCGCGGGTTTTGTACCTGAGGTGCTTGATACTGATATATATGATGAAGTGATCACTGTAAAAGGAGAAGACGCGTTTGCGGCAGGCAGAGAACTGGCAACGTCGGAGGGCATCCTTGTCGGTATCTCCTCAGGCGCGGCGGTATATGCGGCGGCGCAGCTTGCAAAGCGACCGGAGAATGCAGGAAAGACGATTGTGGTATTGCTTCCGGATACGGGAGAGCGGTATTTATCGACGCCAATGTTTGCGGAAGAATAGAAAGCGTTACAATATGAAACCCCGGGAATGTATTCCCGGGGTTTTGCTCTTTAGAGCGGTCAGCTATCTTCGTTTAAGAAAACCTTGTATTTGCTGTTCCTTAAGTCATAAAACTCAATCAGGTGCTCTTGGATCGCCCTTGAATATTCTTCTTCGTTGCGGTTCATCAGAGCACGAATGATGGGGTCATGATGAGAGATATTTTCTTTTTTGAATTCAGGACGCGCATATTCGATGGACTGATAAAAACATATCCTTTGGTACAGTTCCTTTTGAAATCGGAGCAGGATCGGATTGCCTGCGATTTCCGCAAGCTCGTTATGAAAATGTGCGTCAAAAATAATACGGTTAAAAATGTCGCCTTTTTTGGCGTAATCCTCACACATATCCGCGATTTCAGACAGGCGCTGGAAATCGGCATTGCTGCCGTTATAAATGGCCAGCTTTCCGGCGAGCAGGTCATTGCTCAGCCGCACCATACCAAGGTCATGGATATCCTCTTTTGTAAAGGAGATCACCTCGGCGACGCGGTTAGGCGAAATATTGACCATGCCCTCGGCGGCAAGGATGCGGATCGCCTCGCGGATGGGGGTACGGCTGACATCGAGCATTTCGGAAATTTTTTCCTCCGGTACTTTACCGCCGGGCTTGATCTCCTGGCGGATCAGCATTTCCATAATATGGTCATGCACATATTGCGCAAGATTAATCTTTACTTTGTCCTTCTTTTCATTCATATTTATCCCTCTTGGTACTGCTGTTTTTCAATTTTGTATCAGGTACCGACAAACACATTCTTGCATATTAGAAGGCAGACTGTCAAGTATCCGCCGCTCGTTTGGTCTTTCTATTGATAGGCGAAAAACCCTTGACCGGTCTTTCGACCTAACATTCCCGCGCGTACCATCTTGCGGAGCAGGGGGTGCGGGCTGTATTTGTTGTCTCCGAATTCGTCATGCAATACCTCCATAATCGCAAGGCAGATATCAAGACCAATGAGGTCTCCTAAGGAAAGCGGACCGATCGGATGGTTTGCGCCCAGCTTCATGGCTGTATCGATGCTTTGCGCGCTGGCGATCCCCTCTGCGTATATACCGACCGCTTCGTTGATCATAGGGATCAACAGGCGGTTTACTACAAACCCGGGTCCCTCGTCCACAGGGACGGGTGTTTTATTGATTTCTTTGGCGATTGCAATGATAGACGCGGTGGTATCAGGACTGGTCTGCATTCCGGCAATGACCTCTACCAGATTCATGATTCCCGCCGGATTAAAAAAGTGCATGCCGGCGCAGCGACCTTTTTCATTCAGCGCGGCTGCAATCTGTGTAATGGAGATCGAAGATGTATTAGACGCCAATATAGTATCGGGCGCGACGATGGTTTCCAGCGAACGAAAGAGATCCTGTTTAGCCTGCAAGTCTTCATAAATTGCTTCGATGATAAGGGAGCTTTGCTTACACTGCTTAAGTTGGTTGGTCACGTTGAGGAGATTCATCGCTTGATCCATAGCATTTTGTGACAGCTTGCCTTTTTTTACAAGCTTTGTCATATCGGATTTTATTTTATCCAAGCCTTTTTCGGCAAGCGATAAGGAATGATCCGCAAGGGTGACCTGCCAGCCGGCTTGTACAAAGACCTGTGCAATGCCGGCTCCCATTGTTCCCGCGCCGATTACGCTCATTTTTTTCATCGTTTTATTCTCCTGAAAAATGTTCGGTTTTTTTCTTGTGCAGGAAATTATCCATGCCTGTTCGTTGATCCTTGGTAAGGAACAGTTGCGCGAATAACATGTTTTCCATCTTGATGTCCTGTGACAGCCTCATGGAGCGCTTGGCCGCACGGACGGCGGCAGGCGCGTTGTGACTGATCGTATCAGCAAGCCCGCAGGCATATTCCATCAGCTCGTGCGGTTTTGTTATATGGTTCACAATGCCATAACGTTTTGCGCTTTCGGCGTTGATCGTGTTGCCGGAAAATATCATTTCCGCTGCCACGGCATGCCCTGCAATATTTGCCAGCCTTACGGTGCCGCCAAACCCGGGGATCACTCCGAGGGAAGTCTCCGGAAGTCCGAATATTGCGTTTTCTGAGGCAAGACGGATGTCGCAGGCAAGAGCAAGCTCCATGCCGCCGCCGAGGGCAAAGCCGTTGATGGCGCCGATCACAGGAATGGGTAGCGTTTCAATGCTATGCATGACGGCGCAACCTTTTTCTGCAAAGGTTCTTGCGCTAAAGAAGTCCATATGTTTCATTTCCGCAATGTCCGCACCGGCGGCAAACGCTTTATTGCCCGCGCCGGTAATCACGAGACAGCGGGCGAAAGGGTCGTGCCGGAAATCCAGCAGAGTATCGTGCAGTTCGGTGATCATAGCCTGATTGATCGCATTGAGCTTATTTGGACGGTGGAGTGTCAGTATAATGACAGTATCCTTTTTTTCGATGGTCAGAGTATCCATATCATTCACACAATTCAAAAATAGTAGCTTCTCCCATGCCGCCACCGATACATAAGGTCGCAAGACCGCGTTTGGCATCCCTCTTTTGCATTTCGTGAAGCAATGTCACAGCGATTCTTGCCCCCGAAGCACCAATCGGATGTCCAAGTGCGATCGCGCCGCCATTGACGTTTACGATCTCCTGTGGCAGCCCAAGTTCTCTCGTAACAGCCAGGGCTTGCGAAGCAAACGCCTCGTTGGCTTCTACCAGATGAAGATCGCTTATTTGCAAATCGGTGTTTTTAAGCGCTTTTTGCACACTTGGTACGGGGCCCATGCCCATATAGGCAGGATCGACGCCCGCAGAGCCGCTGCCCAGCCATTTTGCCTGTGGCTGCAGACTGTTTTCCCTGAGAAATTTTTCAGAGATGAGCAGTAAGGCTGCCGCTCCGTCATTGATGCCGGAGGCATTTCCCGCGGTTACAGTGCCATCCTTTAAAAAAGCGGGGCGTAATTTGCTAAGGGACTCGGATGATGCGTCGCTTCTGATATATTCGTCTTGTTCAAACAAATAAGGAACTTTGCGGGGAGGGGAAATCTCTACGGGAACGATCTCCTCATGGAACTTTCCGCAACGCTGTGCTTCATATGCTTTTTGCTGCGAAGAAAGTGCAAAGTCATCTTGTTCTTCACGCGTGATCTTGTATGTCCGGGCAACGTTTTCCGCGGTGATCCCCATATGGTAATCATGAAAAGCGTCCCACAGACCGTCATGGATCATTAAATCAACAAAGTCTGTGTTCCCCATTTTTTGTCCCCAGCGCATATATGCGGCATGCGGGACTTGTGACATGTTTTCAAAGCCGCCCGCGACGATGCAGTCTGCCTGCCCCGAACGGATGAGCGCAGCCGCAAGATTTATGGAAGTAAGTCCTGAGCCGCATACCTTATTGATTGTGAGCGCCGGTACTTCCAAAGGGAGTCCGGCGGCGATCATGGCCTGACGGGCAGGGTTTTGTCCCTGACCCGCCTGTAGGACATTGCCCATAATGACCTGATCGACCTGTTCGGCAGGGAGGATGGTCCTGCCGAACAAACTGCGGACGACGGCTGCAGCGAGCTCTATCGCGCTCACTGATTTTAAAGAACCTCCAAAGGAACCGATCGCCGTCCGGCAGGAATTCATGATATATACGTCTTGCATGTTGCGTTACCTTTCTTTTCTTGCGATGACCGCCCTCACCTTTTTGGCGATGTTTTCGGCGGTAAGACCAAATTTGTTCTTTAAAAAGTCAACAGAACCGACTTCGCCGAAATGGTCGTTGATGCCTACGCGCTCTAAGGGAACGGCGCATGTTTCGCCGACAACCTCCGCTACCGCGCTTCCAAGACCATTGATGATGTTGTGGTTTTCTGCTGTTACGATCGCGCCTGTTTTTTGCGCCGCAGCTTTGATCGCTTCACGGTCGATCGGCTTGATGGTGAATATGTTCAAGATGCGTATGGATATCCCGTCTTTTTCCAGCAGGTCGGCAGCTTTGATCGCTTCGGCGACCATGATGCCGCTTGCGATGATCGTTGCGTCAGAACCATCGCGTATTAGGGCGGCTTTGCCGATATCAAAAGTGGAACCGTCTTCAAATATTTTTTCCGCATTTTTGCGCGAAAGACGAATATAGTAGTTTCCGTAGGATTTTTCCAGTTGGCGGATGATGTCTTCCAGCATTACGGAATCGGTCGGCTCGATCACAGTAAGACCGGGGATGCCGCGCATGATGCCCATATCTTCAAAGGGCATATGGGTTGCGCCGTTAAAAGCGGCCGTTACACCGGGGTCGCTGCCGACAATGCGTACATTTGCCTGTGCAAAGGCGCAGGAGACAAAAACCTGGTCAGCGACGCGTCTGGAGGCAAAGCAGCCGAAGGTATGGACATACGGAACCTTGCCAAGCGTAGACATACCGGCCGCAGCGCCGATCATATTTGCTTCCATGATGCCGCAATTGATGGTGCGCTCCGGAAATCTATCACGGAAAGGCAACATGCCAATCGAATTCATCAGGTCTGCGTCCATCGCAACAATGTTTTTATTGCGGTCGGCAAGGTCGATCAGTACATTGCAATAAACATCGCGCATTGCTGCCTTTTCTGTCGATACGCTTTCACATACTTTATAATTTGCCATTTCCAACCCTCCTTAGCAGTCAAGCGCCGCAAGCGCCTGATCTACCTGTTCCTCTGTGAATGTCATATGATGATTAAAGAGAACGTCTTCCGCAAAGGAACAGCCTTTTCCCTTGACAGTATTCATAATGATGATGCTGGGCCTGTCCGGCTCTGCCTTCGCTCTTTCGATCGCTGCGGCAAGAGCGTCTACGTCGTGCCCGTCGCATTCGATGGCGTTCCAGCCAAAATCTTCGAATTTTTTACGAAGATCGCCAAGATCACAGATGTCTTTTGTATAGCCATCTAACTGTTTTTTGTTGTAATCCACAAAAGCGATCAGGTTATTGAGATGGTGTTGCGGGGCGAACAACGCCCCTTCCCATATCTGACCTTCGTCGCATTCGCCGTCACCGATCACAAGAAAGGTGCGGGCGTCCATCCCGTCCATTTTTTGTGCCAGCGCGATGCCGATGGCTGTGGACATACCCTGCCCGAGAGAACCGGTGCTCATGTCTACGCCCGGTGTTTTATTTCTGTCGCAGTGGCTCGGTAGAAGCGTATCACCGGTGTTGATGGTGGAGAGCTCCGAGAGCGGGAAATAGCCTTTTAGGGCAAGTGTTGCGTAAAGCGCGGGACCCGCGTGTCCTTTTGAGAGGACAAACCTGTCACGATCGGCTTTTTGGGGGTTTTGCGGATCAATATTCATCTGCCTGCCGTATAATACGGCAAGAAGGTCCGCGACGGACATGCAGCCGCCGACATGACCAAACCCAAGATGTCGAAACGCTTTTAGCGTTTCGACACGTATTTGCTTGGCAAAAGCTCTGATTTCTTCATTGCTGTTCATATCTTCTCTCCTTAACGATGTACTTACTTCAATAACTGCTTCAATGCGATGCTTTTGGTTTGTGTATACTCGTCGAGCGTATGCGTGATCCCTTCACGACCGATGCCCGTCATCTTGTATCCGCCAAACGCGAGATGCGCGCTTCTGTAGTTGCCGCAGCCGTTGATGACACAAGTACCTGCTTCGATCTCTGTCGCGACTTTGAGCGCAGTACAGATATCCGGCGACATTACGCCGCTCGACAGACCGTAAGGTGCGTGGTTGGCAATCTCGATCGCCTGTTCGACTGTGTCAAAGCCGATGATGGGGAAGACGGGACCGAAAATCTCCAGTTCGCCCGCGATATCCATATCTATGGTGACGTCAGTGAGAAGGGTAGGCTCAAAATAAGTGGTATCGTAGCGTTTGCCGCCGTATAGGCAGGTAGCGCCCTGTTCGATCGTTTTTTGTACCTGCTGTTCCACATCCTTTGCTGCACGTTCGCTGATGAGGGGACCGTAAACCGTAGTAGGATCCAGCGGATCACCAACCTTCAGACCCTTGAGCGCTTCGAGCAATTGTTGCGTATATGCCTCTTTGATGCTGTTCTGGATGATCAGGCGCTTCGTGCCGCAGCAGGTTTGTCCGGCATTGCTTGCGCGTCCGGCCAACGTCTCCGCTACAGCCTGGTCGAGGTCTGTACCTTCAAACACGATGAGCGGATCGTTGCCGCCCAACTCTAAAAACACATGCGTCAGGTTCTTTGCGCCGTTTTGCATTGTCTCAATACCTACAGAAGTACTGCCTGTCAGGCTGATGGCATCAATTTTCGGGCTTTCCGCGATCTGTTTTCCGATGCGGGCACCGCTGCCTGTCACGATCTGGGCAGCCGCACCCGGAACGCCAGCCTCCAGCAGAAGCTGCGTGAGGAAAATATTGCACATGGGGGTGTCGCTTGACGGCTTTATGATGACGGCATTGCCCATCACGAGCGCAGGAGCTACCTTATGCGCGTAAAGCTCGACCGGATAGTTGAAGGGGACGACGCACGCGACCACGCCGAGAGGTTCTTTAAGAGTAAAGATGATGTCGCCCTTTACCCTAGCTTCAGAGTTGAAAGGGAGGGTTTCACCACCATAGTTTTTCGCTTTCTCACAATAAGATTCGAAAATCCCCATGCACGCTTTTGCTTCGTCGATACAGGATACCAGTGTCTTGCCGCTTTCAGCACTGATCATTTTTGCAAAAACGTCAAGGTTTTTGTCGACTAGGGAAATGAATTTACGCAGGATCGCCACGCGCTCAAAGAGTACGACATCACGCCACTCTTTTTTTCCTTGTTGAGCAGCGTCAAGCGCAGCTTCCACATCCTGTTGCGTTGCCGAAGGAACTGTATCAATCAATTCCATGGTCGCCGGATTCAATACCTCCAGAGTCTTGCCATCGCTGGCGTCTGTTTGTTTTCCATTAATGAGCATTTTCATAATAAAGCACCTTCCTTATATATGATTTTTTATTTGTTTTACGGTATTAAATAGATTTTGTAGCCTTCTTTGTTGGCAAACATATCAAAAGCCGTTTCCCACTCGTCAAGCGGCATACGCGCACTGATAAGCTTTTTGATCTTTTCGAGTTTTCCATGGGCAGCGAGTTTTAAAAGAATATCCCATGAGGTGCGCTCTGTTGCATAGCTTACAGAAAGCGTAAGTTCTTTGCACAAAATTTTATCCATATCGACAGGGACAGGTTTTCCGTATAGTCCAACCTGGGCTAAGTTACCCGTTTTTTTGAGCATGTTGATACACACGTCAAGGGAAGGGGGAGCGCCTGCGCATTCATAAGCGACATCTACACCGTCCACTGTGATTTCGTCTATCATGCTTTTGAGCTCTTGCGGATCGGATGAAACAGCGTCCGCGCCCAGTTCTTTAGCTAGCGCAAGACGCTCTGCATCCTGCGGCGTCCCTGACATAATGACATATGCGCCTTGCATTTTGGCGATCAGCATGGTGAGCTGACCGATGGTGCCGGGACCGGATACAAGCGCTACATCACCGGCTTTCACATGGGATTGCTCGATAACGGCGCGGATCACGCATGCCAAAGGCTCTGCTATGGCCATTGTATCATCGCCGGAAACATTGGCGGGCAGCTTAAATGCCAGTTCCGCAGGGATCACCATATATTCCGCCATCGCGCCGTTGACGCCGGAACCAATGGAACGACGTTCGTTGCACAGCATCAACAGACCTTCACGACAATACCGGCAGTGTCCGCAGGTGACGGCGGCGGTCATGGAGATGATCTGGTCTCCTTGCGCAAAGCCGGAGACGGCAGAGCCCATGTCCTCAACAATGCCGGTGTATTCGTGCCCAAGGATGACAGGAGGAAAATAGGCATATTCGTCGTGCATCAGATGGATATCTGTGCCGCATATCCCGGCGGCCATGATCTTGACCAACAGTTCGTTTTCTTTCGGTGTGGGGATAGGGATATCGCGAATCTCCATTCCCTGACGACCCTCTGCAAATTTTACCAAAGCTTTCATAACATTCTCCTAAATTAAAATCACTGATTTTGGTTGATGAAAATAGTAGATGGATGCATGGTGGTATTGTATAGATATATTATTTGAAAAACTTGTATACAATCAATTGAAAAAAATCTTGAAACAACTTGATTGTATATCATAAATTCGAATAATGCAATAGTAAATTGTGAAAATTTCAGAAGTTAAAAGTGTATTATATATTGACAAATTCGTAAAAAGAGCTATGATAAGATTAATATTTTCAAAAAACAATAAAATTTTCATAAAAATAACATCTGAATATGGAGGCGCACACATGAAACTTTCTTATAACGAAGCGACAGCGGCGAATTGTTCTACCTTGTCAAAAGACCTTGTGTTATGTGAAGAGAATGGATTTGACTATATCGAGATACGCGGCGATATGCTGCTTGATTACCTGATGGAACATCCGGCGGCGGCATTGAAAGATTTTTTTGACAATAGCCACTTACAACCGCACGCGATCAATGCGCTATATACATACGCGGATATGTTCCATCCGCAAAGGGCGGATACGTCCCGCGACCGTGCGCTGTGCGCATACTTTCTTGCGTGCTGTGAGACGGCGTACAAGATCGGCGGTCATTACTTTATCGTTGTACCGCACCTTCTTGACGACAGCGATAATATCTATTTGCCGCACGACCCTAATACAACAGCGTATCCGTATGATCAGGAAAAGGTGATGGAGGATTCTGTGCGGATATTGAGGAAACTGGCGGGAATGTCGGAGCAATATGAGATGAAGCTGGCGTGGGAACCGGTGGGCAGTATGGGCTGTGCGGTACGCACAGCGCGCGATGCTATGGAGATCATTGATGAAACGGGCTGCGATAATGTTGGCATTACATTAGACCCCTTCAATTTGTATTTGGACGGCAAAAGAAATGATTTTTCCGATCTCGCCCGGATACCCGCGGAAAAAATATTCGCGGTACACATCAATAATTGCGACACGCTGCCGTTGGGAATCCTTGATCATTGCCACAGACGATTCGTGGACGAGGGCGAGATTGACCTTGATCAGTACCTTGCCAATATCAAGAAGACAGGATATGACGGAATGGTATCGATCGAAACGTTCCGACCCGAATATTATGAAATGACCCCGGAAGATGTGATTAGGACGGCATATTTAACAACAAAGGCGCTTGTGGACGGACGACTGTAGCTGAACAGGCAGAATGGTTTTCTGAAAAAAGAGCGTTGTGGGATTATTATAACCAGAAAATAATATACAATTTTCTGAAATAATATTGACAAATTAAAAAATGTATATATAATTACTTTTTAGAATCCAAAAACATTTTTGATATACCTTGCAGCTATTTCTTCTATGTATTTTCTTCTTTGTATCATACGAATCATTATTTCTATATGTTTCTATACTCTTGATATATCTACTATCACTTTAAAACCATATTAAGAAAGGAGAAACCGATGCCATTTATTGATATCCGTACAACAAGAACCGTCCCTGCGGCAAAAAGCGAAGCGCTGAAAAGCAGGATCGGAGGGATCATTGATATCATTCCGGAAAAAAGCGAAGCAGTCCTGATGATTGATATCAATGACAAGTGCAATCTCTTTTTCGGCGGAAAGAGACAGGAATGCTGCTATATGGCAGTCAACCTGCATCATGAAGCGCCGATGGAAAATAAAAAAGAGCTGATCGAGAAATTGTTTGTGATCGTGGCTTCTGAGCTTGAGATCGAACAGGATAATATTTTTATAACCATCAGCGAATTCCCATATTGGGGTGCAGGCGGCCAATATATATAGGCAGCAGATGAAATGACAGTATATAGCAGATAAAAAGAGGAGGTAAAGACTTTGAAAGATATTATGATCAATTTTCCAACAAAGGTAATGATTGGGGACGGCATGCTCAAAAACCTGGGCGAACAGGCAAGCGGACTGGGTAAGAAAGCGTTTGTGCTGTATGATCCGTTTCTGAAAGGCTCAGCGACATTGCAGGCTATTTTTGACGACTTGAAAGCATGTGGTGTGGCGTACACTGAATTTGACGACGTTGTTCCCAATCCGCGCAATACGACGATTGATCGCGGCGCTGGGATCTGCGCACAGGAAAAATGCGATGTCGTGATCGGCATTGGCGGCGGCAGCGCCATTGATTCGGCAAAGGCAATCGCGCTTGTGATGACAAACGGGGGAACATGCTGGGAATATACGGAGCGGCAGAACGAATATGTGCATCGTCCGGAAAAGTCTGCGCTGCCTTTGATCGTGATACCAACAACGGCAGGGACGGGGACGGAGGCAACGCCTTGCGCGGTTATCAACAATCCGTCGCTGAAAAGAAAATGTACGATTATCAATCCGGCGATTTATCCGACGGTCTCGCTGATCGACCCGGCGCTGATGACGTCCATCCCTCAGCTCAGTACGGCACTTACCGGCATTGATACGTTTGCACATGCGTTTGAAGCGTATATCTCAAAAAATGCTAACGAATGGACAGATACGATCGCACTGCGCTCTATTGAACTGTTTGCGCGTTCGATCCGCGCGGCGGTAAAGGATGGATCAGACATCGATGCGCGCTATGATATGGCACTTGCATGTATGCTTGGCGGATGGTCGATCGCACAGGCGGGCGTGACTTTGCCGCACGCGTTGGGACAGCCCTTGAGCGCTTTTACGGATGCGCCGCACGGTGGTACGCTTGCGGCATGTCTGGTACAGATTATTGAATGGACGCTGCCGTATGGGGAAGATAAATTTGCGAAGGTAGCAGAAATATTCGATCCGTCGCTTGTAGGAAAAAGTAAGACGGAGCAGGCCGCAGCGTTGCCGGAGTTGCTGTACAAGCTTTATCAGGAGATTGGGGTAGACGTTTCCTTTGGGGGCTATGGTCTTAAGGAGGAGGAGATCCCCGCGTTTGTTGATCTGGCGTATACGGCGTTCAAGCAGGATATTGACGGGCATCCGAAGCCGACCAGCCGTGAAGATGTGGAGCGGTTGGTACAACAATGTATGTAAAAGGGGGACAAAGAAATGACAAAATCGGAAATGGCAAAAAATAATTTTAGCGATGGCTATAACTGCGCGCAGAGTGTAGCGCTTGCCTTTGCGGAAGATGTGGATATGGACAGAGCGGCATTGGCACGCCTCGCCAATGGTTTTGGCGGCGGCGTTGCGTGGACGGATAATATCTGTGGGACGGCTTCTGCGATCGCGATTATTCTGGCGCTTAGGAACGGAAAGGAAAAACCGGAGCAAACGGACAAGCAATTGCACACCTACGAGTTGGTCAATGCGGCGGTAACGGAATTTAAGGATGCGTTGGGAAGCGATCAATGTACTGTTCTTTTGGGATATAACCTTTCTGATCCGAAGGAACGGGAACAGGCGGGCGAAGCGGGGGCATTTCACCCCACATGCGACGCTTATGTGGCAAAAGCGGCTGAAATCATAGAAAAATATCTCGCAATGTAAGAAATATCCCGCAGCAGTGGAGATCGGGGCACAACAGAAGGAGAAGGTATGAAGAAGATAGTGATTGTGGGCGGTGTGGCCGGCGGAGCCGGTACGGCTGCCAGAATGAGACGTTTGGAAGAAGATGCGCAGATCCTACTGCTTGAAAAGGGAGAGTATATTTCCTTTGCAAATTGCGGCCTGCCGTATTATATTGGCGACGAGATAGAGGACCGGGATGATCTGCTTGTTATGACAGTACAGGGGATGAAAGAACGTTTTGATATTGATATCAGGGTAAAACATGAAGTGTTCTCCATTGACCGGCAAAGGAAGATTGTGTCGGTAAAGAATTTGGTAGACCAAACGACCTATGAAGAAGCGTACGATACTCTTGTTTTATCCCCGGGATCGACGCCCTTCATCCCCGATATCCCGGGCGTCGATGACGAAGCGGTGTTTACATTATGGAATATGTTCGACACGGACAAGCTAAAAGGGTACGTGCTTGAGAACAAGCCGCAAAAGGCGCTGGTGGTTGGCGGCGGGTTTATCGGTCTTGAAATGGTGGAAAACCTGCGCAGGCTTGGGATAGACGTCACTTTGGTGGAGATGCTCGATCAGGTTATGCCGAATATCGATTTCGAGATGGCGCAGATCGTACATGCCACGCTTAAAAAGCATGATGTACACCTGAAGCTGGGACGGAGGCTTGACAGCCTTGCGCGCACAGATGGAGAATTGACCGCTACGCTCGACAATGGCGAGAGGGTTAAGACGGATATGGTGGTCATGGCGGTCGGCGTACGTCCGCAAAGCGATCTCGCCAAACAAGCAGGGCTTGCGTGCGGGGAAACAGGCGGAATTATTGTAGATAAATTTTTAAAAACGAGCGATGAAAACATTTATGCGTTGGGTGACGCCATAGAGGTGAGGCATCTTATGTCAGGGAAACCGGCGATGATCCCACTGGCGGGTCCTGCCAACAAGCAGGCAAGGATATGTGCAGACAACATGCATGGCGACCATATTGCCTACCGTGGAAGTATGGGAAGTTCGGTTGCCAAGGTATTCGAGCTGACGGTTGCTTCGACGGGGCTCAATGAACGTCAATTAAAAGAACTGGATCGGCAGGAGGGCGACGATTATTTTGTGGCTAAAACACACGCATGGTCGCACGCAACATATTATCCGGGTGCGACGCAGATGGCGCTTAAGGTATTCTATGGACCGGATGGTAGGATACTTGGGGCAAGCGCGGTAGGAAAGGACGGCGTGGATAAGCGTATGGACGTGATCGCGACGACGATGTATTTTGGAGGGACGATATACGATCTGGGTCGATTGCAATTGTGTTATGCGCCGCCGTATTCGTCCGCGAAGGATCCTGTCAATATGATCGGCTTTATGGCGGAAAACAACTTGAGTGGAAAATGCCGGTTTATGTCGTGGGATCAGGTTGATAAGCTTGATCCGAAAAAATATACAGTACTGGATGTACGCGAGGATGGCGAAGTGGCGCGAGGCATGATCGACGGAGCGGTACACATCCCCCTTGGGCAGCTGAGGAGCAGGCTATCGGGGCTTGATAAGAACAAAACGATTGTTGTGTGCTGTGCCATTGGGCTGCGTGCGTATGTGGCATGCAGGATATTGACCGGACACGGTTTTGATGCGGTCAACCTTTCCGGCGGATATACGACGTACAGTATGGCGCGTAAGGAAATATAAACCACACGGATATGCAAAAAGTCGGAGAAGAGGTGGAAAGATGCAGAACAGTGAATTGCTGGTAGAAATGGAAAATATATCGATCAGTTTCGGCGGTGTGAACGCGTTACAGGATGTGCGCTTTGACCTAAGACCCGGGGAGATACATGCGTTGATGGGAGAGAACGGCGCCGGAAAATCGACGCTGATCAAAATACTTTCCGGTGTATATACAAAGGATGAAGGAACGATCAAACTGCATGGACAACCGGTCAACATACAAGACCCAAAGCAGGCAAAGGAACATAAGATATCTGTTATTTATCAGGAATTTGCTTTGGCAAAAGACCTGACGGTGGCAGAAAATATCTTTATTGACCATCTGGGTCTGGGCAAAAAATTCATCAACTGGCCTGCGCTCAACAAGAACGCAAGGAAGCTTCTTGACAGGCTTGGGTTTTCAAACATCAATGAAAAACAGCCGGCAGGTGAGCTTAGTGTGGCATGTCAGCAGGTGGTAGAGATATGTAAATCGCTTTCGCGGAAAACAGAGATATTGGTGTTAGACGAACCGACGGCGGTGCTGGCTTCGAGCGAGATCGAGCAGTTGTTCCAACTGATCAACGGTCTTAAAAATGAAGGGGTGGGTATTGTCTATGTTTCACACCGTTTGGAGGAGATATTCAAGATCTCCGATCGCATCACGGTATTAAAGGATGGGCAGTATGTGAAGACGGTCAACACGAATGAGATCGACGAGCATACGCTTGTCAATACGATGATCGGACGGGAGCTGACGGATTATTATCCTAAGCGGAACGCAAAAATCGGCGATATCGTGTTTGAAGCCAAAAACATCTCCAACGGCATTGCCGCAAAAAATGTTTCCTTTCATGTACGCGCCGGAGAGGTGCTTGGCTTAAGCGGTTTGGTCGGCTCCGGGCGGACGGAAACGGCACGGGCGATTTTTGGAGCAGATAAAAAAGACAGCGGCGAAGTATACTTGTACGGCAAAAAGATCAAGACCGATTCGCCGTGGGAGTCTGTGAAGCAGGGGATCGGTTTTCTGGTTGAGGACAGGAAGAGCCAGGGAGTACTGCTCGACTTGTCATGCAGGATCAATATCACGATGTCTTCTATAAGGGACTACCGGAAATCCTTTGACGTGATCGATACACACAAGGAAAAGAAACGTGTGCAGGAACTGATCGACCAGTTGAAAATCAAAACGGCGGGACAGGAGGCGGACGTGAAATCGCTATCGGGCGGGAATCAGCAAAAGGTTGCCTTTGCGAAATGGATCGCCAGCAATTCTAAGGTATTGATTTTAGATGAACCTACGAGGGGCGTGGATGTCGGCGCGAAAATCGAAATTTATAAGATTATCAACCAACTGGCGGAGGAGGGGATGCCTATCATCATGATATCCTCTGAGATGCCCGAGATCATAGGGATGTGTGATCGCGTGATCGTGATGCATGAGGGCGTAGTGGCCGGTGAAGTTGATCGTCAAGAAATTTGTGAAGAAAAACTAATACATTTTGCAATGGGGGTAGGTTGACATGAATGAACAAAGCCTGGAAAAAAAATTTAGTCTGAAAGATATTTTCATCAAGTATAACGCAATATTGATCCTGATCATTTTGATCGTGGTCTCTGCCATTTTATCGCCTGTGTTTTTAACGCCGGGCAATATTTTTAACCTCTTAAGGCAAAATATGCCGCTGCTCATCATATCAATGGGTATGCTATATGTGATTTTGACGGGAGGAATTGACCTCTCTGTAGGATCGATGGCGGCGGTCGGCGGTATGGTGCTTTCCATGGCTCTTACTTCATGGGGGCTCAACAGCGGCGGAGGGCTGGTATTGTCCCTTGTGCTCGCGTTTGTACCGGGCATCGTACTGGGAGCGGCAAGCGGCGCGCTTATTGCCTATGTAAGGGTCGCACCGTTTATCGTGACGCTTGCGATGATGACCATTGCAAAAGGGATGGCCTTTATTTTTACAAACGGACAACCTGTTCGCTGGCCGCAGGATACGGCGGCAACATCGTTTTTGATCAGTTTTGGTAAGGATTCGGCACTGGGTATCCCGTGGCCGGTGATCCTGGGTATCGCCGTATTCGTTGTTTTTCTGCTGATCACACGGTTTACGGTGTTTGGCAGGATGATCATTGCGACGGGATCGAACGAAACGGCTGTGAATCTGTCCGGAATCAAAGCACAGAAGTACCAGTTCAGCGCGTACGTGATCAGCGGATGTATGGCGGTCCTCGGCGGAATCTGTATGACAGCCCGCACAGGAATGGGTACACCAATCACCGGAGACGGATATGAGCTGGATGCGATCGCAGCCTGTGTCATCGGCGGAGCCAGCCTTTCGGGCGGCAAGGGGAAGGTGGTCAATACGCTGATCGGCGTGATGATCCTTGCCCTGATCACGAACATCATGAATCTGATGAGTGTGCCGGCTTATCCGCAGCAGATCGTCAAGGGGCTTGTCATCATCGGCGCGGTCGTACTCCAAAAGGTAGGGGCGAGCAATAAAAATACGGCAGTATAGTAAAAGACGCGGGAAAAGGAGAATGTGACATGTTGTTGAAAGATAAGATCGTGGTCATTACGGGTTCTACGAGAGGCATTGGCAAGGGTATCGCGCTGCAATGTGCAAAGGAAGGCGCAAAGGTTGTCGTGAGCGGTACGAATGCTAAGCTGGTTGAGGAGATCAAACCGGAATTTAAGGCGATGGGCTATGATATCGAATCCTTCTTATGTGATGTGACCAAAAAGGAAGACGTGGAGAATCTGATGCGCTTTGCATGTGAGACGTGCGGCGGCATAGACGCTGTAGTCGCCAATGCGGGCATTACGGATGTGATCCGGTTTGACAACCTAACGGAGGAACACTGGGACAGGATGATCAACATCAACTTAAAGGGCGTGTATCTGGCAGATCATGCGGCGTTGCCATACCTCAAGGAAAACGGCGGCGGCAGGATCATCAACATCAGCTCGGACTGCGGCATCGAGGGATGGGGCTTTCATGCTTCCTACAGCGCGGCGAAGTTTGGCATACGCGGTCTGACACAAGCGCTTGCGAAGGAATTGGGCAGATATAACATCAATGTGAATGCGGTATGCCCGGGCATTATCGATACAGAAATGTGGAAAGAGGGGGACGCGATGTCCTCGGAAATCACAGGAGACCCGCTGGGGAGTTCGTGGCAGGCGAACGTAGACAGGATTCCGCTGGGCAGGGCGGGCAAACCGGAGGATATTGGCAAGGCAGTGGCGATGCTGCTTTCCGAATATGCCGATTATATCACGGGGACGACACTGATGGTCGGCGGCGGCAGCGCGGTAAACTGATGGCATGAACATCATAAAGGAAACAATAGAAAATTTTCAAAAGAGGCATTTTCATGCATATTACGCAAAGGACGGCGACCAAGCGAAGGAACAGGTACTAAAGCTGATCTCGCAGGAAAAAAGCGTAGGCATCGGCGGGTCTATGACCATCAGCGAACTGGGACTATATGAAGCGCTGAAGAAGCGGGGAAACACCGTATGGTCGCACTGGCTGGGAGAGGAGACTTTTACCAAAGCCCAGTTTGAAGGAGAGCGGACGGCAGACGTATATCTTTGCTCGAGCAATGCCGTTATGAAACGCGGCGCGCTCGTCAATACGGATGGGCTTGGAAACCGCGTCGCCTATATGTTTCACGGACCGAAGACAGTCATTGTGGTGTGCGGTAAAAATAAGATTGTCGATGGCGGTTATGAAGAGGCGATCGACCGTGTGAAAAATGCCGCCGCTCCGCAAAATGTAAAGCGGCTTGGATTTTCAAAAAATCCTTGCTATCAAACAGGCAAATGTCACGACTGTTATTCTAAGGACCGCATATGCAGTGTGACGACGATCATAGAGGAACCGACAAAGGAGCCGTTTGCGCGGGAATATCATATCATTTTAGTGGATCGGAATCTGGGTTTTTAGCCTTTTGACATTGAAATCAAACAGGAATCAACGGAACGGCAGCCACGGCTGCGTCGGTTGCGTAAGTTTTCCCTATCACAAAAATAGGGTAGATCATACAAATATCATGGAGGTAAGAAAATGAAAAAGATGAGCAAAGCAATGTCGATCGTGGTAGCGCTTGCGCTGTGTGTAGCGCTGTTTGTCGGCTGCACGGTGACTCCGCCGGCGACGGATTCGCAGGCGCCCGCAACAAGCGCTGCGGCAGAAGCGCAGTCGCAGGAACCTTCCACAGGAGCTTCTACAGAGGCTTCATCTGCAGCGGCCGGGGATGTAGGGTCCCACGAGATTTATACCAAGCTGCCCAACTCCGCGCTGTCCGGCGTGATCGATCCGAACATGCCCAGCAGAGCGGACGTAAACAAGGCATGGCCGAAAACGCCCAAAGACCCGAGCAAGATCGTGGTTGGATGGACGGAGATCAACCAAGACAACGACTGGTTCATCGGCGTGCGGGACGCGGCGGTAGCATTGTCCGAGAAATATGGTTTCCAACTGAATTTTATGAACGCGGATAACGATGTGAATACGCAGAGTCAGCATATTGATACGTTTATTTCACAGGGGGTAGATATCATTGTTGTTGACGCGATCAACGTTGTGGGTCCGGTCGAAGATATCAAACGCGCGGTAGAAGCGGGGATCCCCGTCATCTGTATAGGGACGGTTCCTGACGATTGCCCGATCCTGACGACGGTAGCGCCCAACGGGTTTGAGCTGGGTTTTGAAAGCGGTCAGTATATTGCCAAACAGTTTGATCCGGATGAGGAGATCGTTTCCTCGCTGATCATTGGCGTGATGGGTTCGTCCGCCTCGGAAAGCCGCTTGTGCGGTATGATCTCCGGCGTACTTTATGAGCGTGCGCAGGCAAAGGGCAAGGCGTATGCCACGGAACAGGATGCATGGCTTGACGGTTTCAACGCTTTTTCAAATATACAGCAGAGCGGTACATATGACAATGCTGACCTCGGCTTTAAGGTTGTTGCGTGGGGAACGGGAAACTGGACAGTCGAAGGTGGACTGGCTGCTGCTGAGGATATCATTACGGCACACGGCAGCGAGATGAACCTGATCATGCCTGATAACGATTTTATGGCGGTAGGCGCAATCACGGCGCTCAGGAACGCAGGCTTGCAGGATTCTATCAAGATCGGTACGTCGGCAGACGGTACGGTCGAAGGTATGGATATGGTAAAGAGCGGCGAACTCATTTGTACAGGCGCGATGTCCGGTCCGGAAACAGGCGCTGCGGCGATCGAGTTCATCAATGATATCTTCAATAACGGTTTTGATCCGTCTAACCTGCCGTTGGGTTCTTATTTCCCGGCGAACATCATCACTTCCGAAAACATTGAGCAGTTCTATCCGACAGATAAGTCAGGATTTGATGCGAAGTTCTATAAGACACCGCAGTATACTTCCCCGAAGACGATCGATGAAATCAAGGCGGAAGCCGGAAAATAATAAAGTTCTCATACAGACAGGGACATTTCCTCTCGATACGGCATGCCGATTTGGGCATGCCGACCCTGCCTGTCTGAAACTGTGAAAATTTCATGGTAACAAAAATGTGCTTACATTAGGCAGAAACACCGAATCAAAAGCGAAAACGCTCCTTAAAATCGGTAGGAAGCATTGACAAATTTGCTGAAAACCTTCATTATTAACATGAAAATGGCAATATTTGGAGGACAAGATGAAAGAAAACAGGGGCGCGGTCAAAAAGATCAAGCTTACGGATATCGCGGAACGTTCGGGCGTTTCTATCAGCACGGTATCGCGCGTGATCAATAATTCGTACGAGGTGCCGCGTGAGACGCGAAAGCGTGTCAACGAAGCGATCCGGGAGCTTGGATATGTAGCCAAGCCGAAAAACGATAAGAAAGGTTCGCCGCTCAATGGCAGTATTGCGCTGATGATGCCGGATATCAAGAATCCCTTTTTTCAGGACTTGACCTATAGTATTGAAAAGCTGCTGGCAAAAGCCGGATATGCGATGATTCTGTCGATCTTTGAAAACGATATTCAGACGATCGAGGAGTATTGCCGGGAAATGGTAACAAGGAAGGTGGACGGTTGTATTTGTATCTGTATGCAGCCTGCCGGGGGAAATTCGTGGTTTTACAAGATGACGCGATCGATTCCGACCGTATGCTTTCAGAGTGATGTGGAAGGTTTAGATTCGATCATGACGACTGACGGCGATGGCGTGTTTGAGATGGTGGAACACTTGATCTCTTTGGGACACAAGCGCATTGGTTTTATTGGCTATTCATGGAATCTTTCGTTGTTTGAGCGGCGTTTGGACGCATATCGTAGGGCGCATGAAGTGAACGGGATTCCCGTGGAGAAGGAAATGTTGGGGTTGAGTGAGGCAAACCTGAAATCGGGATATGATCAGGCTTGCAGGTTACTGAGCTTACCACAGCGACCGACCGCGATCCACTGCTTGAATACCTATACTGCGATGGGCGTTTATATGGCAATACGCGATAATAAGCTGCGTATCCCGGAGGATGTTTCCCTTTCGGGCTTTGACGAAGCGCCGATCACACAAATATTTACACCGCCATTGGCGGTTGTGGCGCAGCCGACGCAATCGATTGCGACGACGGCGATGCGTATGCTTTTGGAGAGAATGAAGGAAGGGATCGATATGCCACCGCAGATGGTGACGTTCCCGACCACAGTGATTTTACGACAATCGGTTGGTCCATGCCCGGAGGGGCAGTCCGGCAAGGAAGAATAAATAATTATTAAAACAAGCAAACAGTAGGAAAAAATTCCGGATTGGCAGGTTATGTATCTGGTGTTTTGGAGTACTGTTTTTTAGGAGGTTGCTGACATGAAAGCGGCAATGGCAAGAAAGACGGAAAGCGATATCATATTGCGCTTGGAAGAGATAGAAAAGCCGGTTCCCGCGGCGGGTGAGGTGCTCGTGCGGGTACGATATGCGGGGATATGCGGAACGGATATGCACATTGTGACAGGTCATTATAAAAAAGCGATTTTTCCGCTGGTGATCGGTCATGAGTTTGTGGGAGAAATTGCGGAGGTCGGACCGTTTGCACAGACAGAATTAAGCCCGGGGGAGAAGGTGGCGGTGCACCCGATCAGGACGTGCGGGAAATGTGACGCGTGTCTTTCAGGAATGGAAAATATATGCGAGGAATTGAGCATCATTGGGTGTCAGGAAAACGGCGGATTTGCTGAATATGTGAGTGTTCCGGCAGAAAAAATCATAAAGCTTCCGCAGGATATCGATATGGAGCTGGCGGGGGTATTGGAGCCGTTAGCGATCGCTGTGCACGACGTGCACGCGAGCGGGCTGATGATCGGGCAAAACGCATTGGTGATCGGCGGCGGACCGATCGGGATATTGATTGCGTTGGTTGCGAAAAGCGCGGGAGTCAGTGTGGTCGTCAGCGAGATCAATGAGTTTAGGACGGATTTTGTCCGGGACTTGGGCATAGATGTGATCAACCCGGCGCAGATGGATGCAGGAGAAGAAATTGCCAGACGAACGCACGGCAAGGGGATGGATGTGATTTTTGAAGTGACGGGGAGCAAGGCAGGAGCGGCAATCATGACGCAGATGGTAAGACGGGGCGGGACGATCGTCAGTGTGGGCATCCCATCAGAGGCGCTGCCCATTGATATATCGGATGTGTTCATGAAAGAACTGCGTATGCGCGGTGTAAGGCTGCATAACAAAATTGATTTTGAGCATGCGATCAAAATCCTTGCGTTGGGTGAGCTGAATGATGCGCTGCGCAGGTTTATTACCAAGGTGTATGATCTGCAGGATGTAGAGGCGGCAATGCGCTATGCCATAGACGATCAAAAGCATCTGAAGGTGTTATTGAAGATGTAGCGGAACAAAGGTGAGAGCAGGCAACCGCAATGTTTATTCAAACAATGCGGTTGCTTCTTTCATATTATTGATTACCTTTACCGCGAAAGGACAACGCTTTTCGCATGCGCCGCACGCGACACATTCGGATGCTTTGTGCGCAAGCGAAGCGTATTCATCCTTGAGCAGATCGCTTATTCCATGCTGGCGCGCGTTGTCTAAAACACGCGTGGTTTGGGCGACATCGATATGGACGGGGCAGGGCAGGCAATGGTTACAGTACATGCATGCGCCGTCGCGTTCGCCGGATAAATGCTTAAAGATTGAGCTATAGTCTTTTTGTTCGTCAGTTGCTTCACAATATTTTACCGCGTCTTCGATTTCGGCGACGCTGCGCGCGCCAATGAGCACGCTTGCGACAGCGGGACGCGAGAGTGCGTAATGGATGCACTGGTTGACAGTCATGGGAACTTTGAACGGAGAACTTTCCGCTTTTAACAATCTGCCGGCACCCAGCGTTTTCATAACGGTGATCCCGACATTTTTTTCCTCGCATAGGCTGTAGAGCTTGGCGCGGTTTGTGTCGATAGAGATATGATCTACGTTTCCAAGCTCGGGATGCTCAAAATAGTCGATGGTGCCGATTTGGTTGAGCACCAGGTCAAACATAGGATTGATACTGAACATCAATACCTCGAACACGCCGGAGTTTATCATTTCATATGCGACGATCGGATCATGGGAGCTAACGCCCAATGTACGAAAGCGACCTTGCTTTTTTAGCTCCAGCATATAGTCAATGATGCCGTTTTGCTGGGCATTTTGCCAGTCTTCCATCGTATCTACATAATGCAGCATACCAATATCGATATAATCGCTGTCAAGACGTGTAAACAGGTCGTTGATGAATGTTTTGCTTTTTTCAAGGTCGCGCGAACGTCCATATTGACCGTTTTCCCATACGGAGCAAATGTGACCTTGGACATATATTTTGTCGCGGCGGTCTTTGATGCCAAGTCCGAGATTTGTACGCACATTCGGTTCGGACATGAAAATATCGAGAATGTTGATACCCAGATCCATTGCCGCGTGCATGGTGTCGATCGTGGTTTCCCTGTTTTCGTCCTCTAAATACTCTCCGCCGATGCCGACTTCGCTGACGGAAAAACCAGTACTGCCAAGTGTTTTATAATTCATGACAATCCCTTTCTTTTGTACCGTTATTTTCGATTGATCATTTGGTCTATTTTTTGTACGGCGGATCGTGGATCGTTCACGCCCTGCATGGCGGCCTCCATTGGACACATTCCGTTGCCTGCGGCATTTTTGATGGTTGGGGCAGTGATCTCGCAATCAAATGAAACGCCGTGTTTTTCGAATTCATTTTGTGCGGACACGCTCATCAGGCTTGCATAAGCATATGCTGCACCGCCGTGGATGAGGATCATGGCTGCGGCTTTGCCGATCACCTTATCGCCGACATATTTTCCGGTCAGGTCGTATTGCGTGGAAAGCTCCCACAACGGGAGAAGCCGCTTGCCGCAAACACCGTAAAGACGAACGCTTTCGTCGTAGCAAACACAGGAATATTCTCCGCTTTTTATGTCACTTTGCAATTGACTTATGATCTGTTGATTCATAAAATACCTTTCTTATATAAAGTACATATAATCGCTGCCTTGCTTGCTTGCAAGGGCGCCGTCTACAAGTTCGCTCAAATAGACATTGCGGAGTGTGTCGCGCATGGCGGCGTCCAGCTTCTCCCATAGCAGAGAATCCAGCGCGTCGTTGATGTGCGCACCGCTTGCGGGCAGAGCAGCTTCTGTTTGTGCAAACAATGTTATTTCGATTGCGTCAAGGATATCGTACGCGGTGATGAGCGATGCTTCACGACTCAATTGATAACCACCGCCTGAACCTTTTATGGAGTTTACAAGACCGGCTTTTTTGAGCAAAGCAAAGACCTGCTCCAAATAAATTTTGGAAATCTGCAAATTTTCAGAAATTTTGAGAAGCGTCACGGAAGCAGAAGTTCCTGCGTGGAACGCAAGATAAATCATTGCGGACAGTCCGTAACGTCCCTTAGCCGATATTTTCATCGTTTTCTCCTAAATGTGCTATGCATATATGTATTATAGTAAATGCCGCCTGAAAAAGCAATGAACGCGATGTTTTTAAGAAGGAAAATCAGGTTTATCAATAAACCTAAGATGGTGCGAAGTGCAAAGGGGGGCATACATGAAAAAATTGATGTTGCTGACAGTCACGTGTGTTTTCTGGTTTTCATTGTATTTGTATATTCCATTCTTGACGCCGTTTTTGATTTCACTTGGACTTTCCGCAACGCTGGCGGGAATGATTTTCGGCGCGCATTCGTTTGTGCAGCTGCTGCTGCGTTTTCCGCTGGGAATCAAATCGGAGGAGATCGGTAAACAGAAACCTTTTATTATGCTGGGTATGCTTTTTGCCGCAGGCGCCTCCTTTGTGATGCTGCTATTTCCTTCACCGGCAATGATTTTTGTGGGGAATGCGATATCCGGTTTTGCGAGTACGATGTATGTGTCGTTTACGCTTTTGTACGCGCAGTATTATAAAAAAGAAGAGACCGGAAAAGCTATGGGTGTGATGGGCGGTGTGGTTGAAGTTGGGATATTGGCGGCGTTTGTGATAGGCGGTATTCTATATCAGCAGAGCGGTATTCGTTTGTTGTTTTTGGTGAGCGCTATAACGGCTATGGCAGGGTTTGCGGCATCCTTATTTGTAAAAGAAAAGCCTATACCAAAGGAAAGGGTGGATATGCAAACCATTCTTACTGTCATTCGGGATAAAGGGCTGATTGTTTCTTCTGTTTTGGGAATTTTAATCAAGGCGCTCGTGTTTGCTACGGTTTTTGCGTTTACGCCAAAGATGGCGCAGGATATTGGCGCAAACGGCATTGAGGTGGGCATTGTGAGCGCGGTATTTATCGGCGCGTCTGTAATCGGTTCGTTTTTCGTTGCGACAAAAGCGGGCAGAAAATTGGGAGATCGCAATACAAGCGTGATCGGGTTTGCGTGTTTGCTTTTCAATACCGTTGCCGTACCGTTTATTTCCGGTGTCCCTGTACTGATAGCGGTGCAATTTTTGGGCGGACTTGGATACGCGTCTTTGACGGCGATTTTCATGGCAAATGCTGTTGGGAATTTTGATGCGGATAAGAAAGCGATCGCAATGGGATTTTATCAAGCGGTGTACAGTGCGGGCGCTACGCTGGGACCTATTTTGATGGGGATTTTCGCGGACGCGTTCCATTATAAAGCGGCATATTTATTTGTTTCGATGATCGCTGTTGCGGGAATTGTTATCACGCTGGCGGGTTACCCCAAGAGGGCAAAGACGGTTTCAAAAGGTAGCGTGACCTGATACAGCAATGCCATTAGTCGTTCAATCCCTCAAATTGCATATTATAGTAGTTGGCGTAGATGCCCTTTTTTGCAAGCAATTCCGCATGCGAACCGCGTTCTTGTATTCCGTCGTTGCTCATCACAATAATTTCGTCCGCATTTCTGATCGTGCTTAGACGATGCGCGATGACGATGGTGGTACGATCTTTGGATAACGTTTCAAGCGAGGTCTGGATGTGGCGTTCGCTTTCATTATCAAGCGCGGAGGTTGCCTCGTCCAGGATAAGGATGCGGGGATTTTTCAGGAATACGCGCGCGATGGCGATGCGTTGTTTTTGCCCCCCGGAAAGACGCACGCCGCGTTCGCCGACATTGGTGTTGTATCCGTCGGGAAGTGTTTTAATATAATCATGTATATTTGCGTTTTTGGCTGCCTCTATAATTTCTTCGTCTGTGGCATGTGGTTTGCCGTAGGCGATGTTGTCGCGGATTGTTCCGCCGAACATATAAACATCCTGTTGGACGATACCGATGGTGCTGCGCAATGATTTAAGCGTTAATGTGCGCACATCATGGTCGTCGATTTTGACCGCGCCCTTTGTTACGTCATAAAAACGCGGAAGAAGGGAACAAAATGTCGTTTTGCCACCGCCGGAAGGACCGACAAGCGCAATCGTTTTTCCGGCAGGGATGGAAATGTTGATGTGTTTAAAGACATGTGAATCGTTGTCGTAGCCGAATGAAACATCGTCATACTCAATATTGCCTGCTACATCGCGAAGCGGCTGCGCGTCTTTTTGTTCCTTGATATCAGGCTCGGTATGGATGATCTCCAAAAAACGTTTAAAGCCGGCATACCCCTTTTGGAATTGCTCTGTAAAATTGACGAGAACGTCGATCGGCGCAACGAAAATGCCGATATACAGCGCATAGATTGCGAGATCGGTAATACGCAGCGTACCGTTGGCGATAAAAAATCCGCCGGACACGAGTACGGTCGTATACAACATTCCCGTAAAGAAATTATTGCCTGCCTGAAAAGTCCCCATTATCTTATAACTGCTTTTTTTGGAATCCAGAAATTTGCTATTGCTACGCTCGAATTTTTCGCGTTCGAGATCTTCGTTGGCAAATGATTTGACGACACGGATGCCCGAAAGACTGTCCTGCACCTGCCGGTTGACACCTGCGATTTTTTTGCGGTTATCGAAAAATATTGCGCGCATTTTTTTGTTTTTACTGATGGAAAAAGCGATCATCGAGGCTGTGACAGCAAGCAAGATGAGTGTCATCGGGACGTTGATCATCATCAAAAGCACAAAAGAGCCGATTAACTTAAGGGCGGAAATGAAGATGTTTTCCGGACCGTGATGTGCCAGTTCTGAGATGTCAAACAGATCGGAAACGATGCGCGACATCATATCGCCGGTGTTGTTTTTGTCATAATAGGAGAATGACAGCCGTTGCATTTGATCAAAGAGATCCTGCCGCATGTCGCTTTCCATCTGCGCGCCCATTACGTGCCCCCATGTGGTAATATAATATTGACAGCCATAGCGGATCAGGTATATGACGACAAGTGAGAGAGCGACGATCCACAGAGAACGGATGATAATATCAGCATCCATTGTATAAAGACCGCCCGTCAAGAGGTTCAATATCTGCGGAAATGCCAGATCGACCAAAGAAACGACGAGTGCGCAAAACAGATCAAAATAAAACATTTTTTTGTATGGCTTGTAGTAGCCGATGAAGCTTTTAAAAATAGACATACGAAAATCCTTTCTGAAACATTCCTTTACCACTATATCATACACAAAACACACGGATTTTAAAATTATTATCAATATTTTTTCAATTCGCACTAAAATAGTGGAAATTATGTTTGACATTTGATCCGCGGTGTATTAATATATCAGAGTAAATTAGTGGGAATTGAAAGGAGGGACCGTTCGAATGAAGTTATCAACAAAGGGAAGATATGGGCTGCGTGCGATGATCGACCTGGCGCAGAACAGCGAAAAAGAAGCGGTCTCTATCAGTACGATCGCCACGCGACAGAACATTTCTGAGAGCTACTTGGAGCAGCTTGTGGGCAAGTTAAAAAAGGCGGGACTCGTGAGCAGCATCCGCGGCGCACAGGGAGGATATGTTCTTGCGAAGCAAACGAATGATATTTCCGTAGGAGATATTTTAAGGGCGCTGGAGGGGGATTTGAATCC
Organism: uncultured Christensenella sp.; assembly: GCA_964494645.1. Classification (GTDB taxonomy): domain Bacteria; phylum Bacillota; class Clostridia; order Christensenellales; family Christensenellaceae; genus Christensenella. The sequence goes on from CAZBSH010000004.1 coordinate 43,877, forward strand.
CATTGATTGTCCGGCACTGGCGGATGAGGGCGGATGCGAACAATCCGGCTCGTGCGCGTCGAAATATGTTTGGCAGAGGTTAAATGACGGAATCAACGAAATTGTGGATGAGATCAAGCTGAGCACATTGATCGAACAGGAGAACAATGCATGTTCTTCTGAAAAAAGTGCGGCAGGCTATCATTAATTTTTATGAGGAGTAATGCGAGGATGGGAAAGTTTATTTATTTGGACAATGCAGCGACAACGGCGACGCGCCCTGAGGTAGTGTCGGCTATGCTTCCTTATTTTTCCGATAAGTTCGGAAATCCATCGAGTATTTATCAGTTCGCGGCCGAAAACAGGGAGGTTGTGGACAATGCGCGGCAAGTGATTGCTGATACACTGGGTGCAAAGCAGGGAGAGATATACTTTACTGCGGGCGGCAGCGAAGCGGATAACTGGGCGCTCATTTCTACGGCACAGGCGTATAAGAACAAGGGAAATCATATTATCACCAGCAAGATCGAGCATCATGCGGTCCTGCATACATGCGAATATTTGGAAACGCAGGGATATGAGGTAACATATCTTGATGTAGATGAGTACGGCTTTGTAAGACCTGAGGCGCTGGAGGCTGCAATCAGACCCGAGACGATTCTCATTTCTATTATGTATGCGAACAACGAGATTGGTACGATCGAACCTGTAAAAGAGCTTGGCGCGATAGCAAAAAAGCATGGGATCATATTTCACACCGACGCGGTGCAGGCGTATTGCCAAATACCCATCAATGTGGAGGAAGACAATATCGATATGCTGAGTGCGAGCGGGCATAAATTGAACGGACCTAAGGGCATCGGATTTCTATATGTGCGTAAGGGTGTAAAATTAAGACCGTTTATCCATGGTGGAGCGCAGGAACGTGGAAAGCGCGCAGGTACGGAAAATGTACCGGGCATTGTGGGGCTCGCAAAGGCGGTGGAGATCGAGGCCGCTACCCTGACGGAGCGGACGCAGAAGGAAATCGCGCTGCGCGATCATCTGATTGACCGGGTACTTAATGAGGTTGAGTATGTGCGTTTGAATGGGGATCGACAAAAGAGGCTACCCAATAACGCGAATTTCTGTTTCCGATTTATTGAAGGGGAAGCGCTGCTCCTGATGCTTGATATGAACGGGATCTGTGGCTCAAGCGGAAGCGCATGCACCTCCGGTTCGCTCGATCCGTCGCATGTGTTGCTCTCGATCGGGTTGCCGCATGAGATCGCGCATGGGTCGCTGCGGCTGACGCTTAATGAAACAAATACGATGGAAGAAATGGATTATGTTGTGGATACGTTAAAAACAGTGGTACAGCAAATCAGAAATATGTCGCCGCTCTATGATGATTTTATGAAATCGCAGGCGAAATAACGAAAGGAAGGCAAAGCAATGTATAGTGAAAAAGTATTAGATCATTTCCAGCATCCGAGAAATATGGGTGAGCTTGAAAACGCGAGCGGCGTGGGTACGGTCGGCAACGCAAAATGCGGAGATATTATGAGAATATTTTTGGATGTTGACGATGCGGGGATCATTCGTGATGTGAAATTCAAGACCTTCGGTTGTGGTGCGGCTGTTGCAACGAGCAGTATGGCAACGGAGATGATCAAGGGAAAAACGATCCAGCAAGCGCTGGAGGTTACCAACAAGGCAGTTATGGAAGCGCTTGACGGTCTTCCGGCAGTTAAGGTGCATTGCTCCGTTTTGGCGGAGGAGGCAATTCATGCGGCGCTTTGGGATTATGCCGAGAAGAACGGTATTGTGATTGAAGGGTTAAAGAAACCTGATAACAGCGAAGAAGAGCACGGACATTAATCATAAAAATAAAAGCCGGCTATCGTGATACATAGTCGGCTTTTTTGTAGTTAATGATCAGCTAAACCTTCTTTGATATATGCGTCGGCAGATGGGAAATGATTGTCGGTTAACGCGTTTAACAAATCGGAATCAAGCAAAACCCATGTGTTTTCTTCTGTTGAGATATAATAATTATCTTTTATCGCATAGATGCTGCAAATCTGATACCAACCCGCAGGCGTAATCTCGTCGTTTTCAAAGCGCAGATAGCCGACCTGCCGCGAAATATCGTCTGAAAAATATCCGTCGGAAAGAAGTTCCTTTTGCGCATCCATCCCTTGCTGCGCGCGCAAATCAAAAATCGTCCGAATGATTTCCGGATTCCGACTTTCTATGTCCGTAATGATTTTGCCACGGTTATACTCGATATAGCGCAGCGTGTCGGTATTTTCCAAGCAGAATGGCGGGAGATCGACATCCTGTCTGTAAAATTGCGTTTCAGCGGGCATCATGCTTTGCATAAAAGTATCGGATGCATGGACGCGCAGCATGATGCGTTGTTTATCGGCAATGTTAAAATACAAGTTATTGTTCATGTTTTTTAAGCGACCAATAATCTGTTGAGAGCCACCCTCGAGGTTCCAGCCGTTTGATGGATCGCGGAAAGAAGGCGCATAGGTACTGGTATAAAGTATGCCGTCTATTTCGATGAAGTGATGCGTATCGTCTGTGAAATCGTAGGTGGGGACAAACAGACTGCATCCTGTCATGAGAGCAAAGCATAAAGCAATCGCCATTAGTAGAATCGTGTTTTTTCTGCGCACCGTATTTTCCTCCGCTATCGTTCCCACTTATCCGATAAGCTGTTGATTTGATCGGTAAATTTGGCAAGACTTTTATTGGCGCTTCCGCGGTTTTTATGAATTACGCTGAGCAGGCGGTCGCCTGCCGCAACGAGACGTTCAAAGATGGTATCGGGACGCGAAATCGATTTGACAGGCGCTTGTTCGCGCACGCCTTCATGCACGATCGTATTTGAGGCGAGGTTTGCCTGCGCGCCGGGATATGGCGCGAAAGCGTCAAGATGCAGTTCGTCTTGCAGCCTGCCTGCGAAAAAATCGCATACCGCGGCTTGCCCATGCGTCACAAAAACACGCTGCGGCTTAGGGTCAAAGCTTTTGATCCAGCGCATAAGACCGTCGTTGTCGGCATGACCGCTGATTCCTTCGAGGGTTCGGATGTCGGCGGCGACAGTCACTTCCTCTCCAAAAAGTTTGACATGCTGCGCGCCATCTAAGATATTACGTCCTAATGTGCCTACAGCTTGATAACCAACAAAAAGCACGGTGCATTCGCTTCGCCAAAGGTTATGTTTTAAATGATGCTTGATGCGACCGGCGTCGCACATGCCGCTTGCGGAAATAATTACCTTTGGCTGTTTGTCCGCGTTGATCATCTTGGAATCTTCGCTGGTCACCGACGTTTTTAGCCCGGAAAACGCGATGGGATTGATGTGTTTTTTGATCAACTCCGCGGCCTCTTCGTCATAATAACCGCGGCTGTTTTCGTTGAAAATATTCGTTGCATCAATCGCCAGAGGGCTATCAATATACACGGCAAAATCTCCATGGTTTTTGACAAGATCGCGTTCCTTGATGATGCGCAGGAAATACAGAAGTTCTTGCGTGCGTCCCACGGCGAAGGATGGGATGATAACGTTGCCGCCGCGATCAAATGTTTTTTGGATGAGCGAGGATAGCTCGTTGACATAATCCGGCTTGCTGCCGTGACTGCGGTCTCCGTATGTGCTTTCCATCACCACATAATCTGCGTCCTTGAGATATTGCGGATCGCGGATAAGCGGCTGATCGGTATTACCGATGTCGCCTGAGAAGACAATCTTTTTATGGATATCGTTTTCAGTGATGTCAAGCGTAATACTGGCAGAGCCGAGCAGGTGTCCGGCGTCTGTGTAGCGGACGGAAACCCCGTCGTACAAATAAACGTCTTCTTCATACCGGCAGGGAACAAACGCTGAAAGCGCGCCGATCGCGTCTTGCATGTCATAGAGCGGCATATATTCCGCGCGCCCTGCGCGTTTGCCTTTGCGATTGCGCCATTCGGCCTCGAACATCTGGATATGCGCGCTGTCGCGCAGCATAATGCCGCACAGGTCTGTGGTCGCGCCCGTAGCATAGATTTTCCCGCGAAACCCGTTGCGGGATAACAATGGCAGCAGGCCGGAATGGTCGATGTGCGCATGCGTCAATAAGACGCAGTCCACGTCCGGCGCTGAAAAAGGCAACGTCTGGTTCCGATATTCATCAGGACCTTGCTTCATGCCGCAGTCAATCAAAATTTTTTTACCGCATGCCTCTAGAAAATAACAGCTGCCTGTGACCTCGTGCGCAGCACCGAAAAAACGCAGATTCATGGAGAAGCCTCCTCTTGTGATATGTCTGTATCTTTATTCTAAAGCGGAAACAGTACAAAAACAAGAGGGAATGTGTTATGATAACGGTGTGATATTTTATGATCCGGAGGATAAGGATATGAGCAAAACACAAGAGGTACAACAGGCGATGATCGCCGCAATGAAGGCAAAAGATGCAGAGCGTAAGGAGACGCTGACGTTGCTTCTGTCCGCTTTGAAAGCAAAAGCGAAAGACAAACGCGAAGAGTTGACGCAGGAAGAAGAAGACGCAATCATACTCAAAGAGATCAAGCAGGGAGAAGAGAGCCTTGCCGGTGCGCAAAAGGCGGGACGGCAGGATTTGATCGACATGAATGAAAAACGCGTTGCGATTTTGAGAGAGTTCGCGCCCGTGCAGATGGATGAAGCACAGATCAGCAGTATTATTGCGGAGGTACTTGTAAAGCTGGGCATCGAGAAGCCCACACCGCAGGATAAGGGAAAGATCATGAAGGAGTTGATGCCGCTTGTTAAAGGCAAAGCGGATGGAGGATTGGTTAATAAGCTGGTTGGGGAAAAAATGCAGTAAATAAAAAACGCGGGTAACCGCGTTTTTAGTTTGTCTGCGTTTTTCGTTCGCGCATCTGTCTGCGAATGAAGGTGGACAGAAAGCCGACGACTGCAGAGACCATCGCAAAGCCAAGACCCGTATACAGCACCCCAAGGTATATGTGGGGAAGGATATCAAGGGAACGCAAAACTATGCCGAAGGTGATCATACATGCCATGATGATATAACCCTTGATGTCGAAGAACGCAAACGCGCAAACTTTATCTTTTTTAAACGCGTCGATGCGACCCATATGTTTTTGATACAGACGGAAAAACACAAATTTGAAAAACAGGAAGAAAATGATTGCCGCGATCAGGATACACAGCCATGGCATGGTCCAGTTGTTCACCATAGAAGGAATGCCGATGGATAATACGGCTGTCGAAGCAAGCCCCCAAACGATTGCGGCGAGAAGCGGTAGAAACTTTTTGTGAATGCGCGGCGCGTGGTCGAAATTTATTTCATCTTTTTTCATAAGACTCTCCCTTCTTGTGTTTTGTTTTTCAGTATTACAATAACCAAGCGCGCATAAAATAAAACGAAGAATGAAAATTTGCGTTGACTTCGCAAGAGGGCTATGATAGCATAAAAAACATAATAAATACTTCGTGAGGGAGTAGTTGGCATATGACATGGTCGTATGCGGCAAGTCAACATACTGGCGAATGCCTGGCTTGCCTTGATTAACGAGACTCGCGTATTGCTTCTGTAAAAGGGGTATACGTGCGGTCTTTTTATTTGGAACCGTGTAACCGGATACTGCTTTTAGGCAATATCCGGTTTTATTATGGAATGAAATCATGTGTTGGGAAGGAAAAAGAGGGATGCAGGCATTTCAGGAGACAAGCACACAGGTACTGGAGCGGCTTAACACGAATATACAGCAAGGATTGGGCGACGCGGCTGTGACGGATAGCAGGCAAAAATACGGCAGGAATGAGTTTACGCGCGAAAAGCCGGATTCGCTGCTGAAGCGCTTAAAGGATGCCGCCACGGAACCGATGATCATTATGCTGATTGTGGCGGGGTTGATCGCGCTGGGAGTCAATATCGCGCGCAGCGCAGGTGGCGGAGAGGCTGATTTTTTGGAATGTGTGGGTATTTTTGTAGCAATTTCGCTTTCTGTCGTGATCACAGTCATCATGGAGGGGAAAAGCGCAAAAGCGTTTGAGGCACTGAGCGCGATCAACGAGGATATCCTTGTGCGCGTTGTGCGCAATGGTCAGATTCAACTGATTCCACAAAAAGAGGCTGTGGTGGGGGATATTGTCCATCTGGAAACAGGGGATAAACTGCCTGCCGATGGAAGGCTGATTACAAGCAAGGGGCTTTATGCGGACGAGGCATCTTTGACGGGTGAAAGCGTTCCCGCTAAAAAAGAGGCAGAGGCAGTGTTTGCGGATGAGAAAACACCGGTCGCCGAGCGGACGAACATGCTGTATTCCGGATGTTTTATCACAGGTGGAAACGGAGTGATGGTTATTACCGCCGTGGGTGACAGGACGGAATTTGGCAAGATCGCGCAGGAATTATCAGGCGCGGAAAAGGCGAATACGCCGTTACAGGAAAAATTGAGCAGGCTTGGAAAGTTGATTACGATGCTGGGGGCGATCGCGGCGGCAATCGTCTTTACGATACAGGTGATCATCTTTTTGTCCAATGGAACTGCATCGCTTGATACGGTTTCAGAGGCGTTTATTACGAGCATCGTGCTTATCGTTGCGGCGGTGCCGGAAGGTCTGCCTACCATTGTGGCGGTATCGCTTGCCTTAAACATCATCAAAATGGCCAAGCAAAACGCGCTGGTCAAGAAAATGGTGGCATGTGAAACAGTTGGATGCATCAACATTATTTGCTCTGATAAAACAGGTACGCTGACGCAAAATAGAATGACAGTACTTGCGATAGGGACAGTCGACGGGATACTAAAGCCGGAGGATTTGAAACGCAAGGAGCTGCTGCATAATTTCTGCCTCAATGGTACAGCGGATTTGAGTTGCAGCGTTTCAGCCGATTTTATTGGAAATCCGACCGAATGTGCACTTCTTGTAGCGGCGCAAAAAAGCGGATATGATTATCGTGATATGCGCGGGGCAAAAGAGATCGCGTGTGTATTCCCGTTTAGCTCGGAAACCAAGAATATGACGACGATCGTATATGAGGACGCCCGAAATATTGCCTATACGAAGGGCAGCCCGGAAAAAGTGCTTGCAATGTGTACGATTAGTGAAGAAGATAAACAGCGGATCGAGGAGCAGATGCTTGCGTATCAGGAGAAGAGCTGCCGCGTGATTGCGTTTGCGCACAAGCAGCTCGCAGATATGCAGGACTATGAGAGCGGCAGGGATCGTATCGAAAGTGATATGATCTACGATGGGTTTGCGGCAATCGCCGATCCGTTGCGCGAGGATGTGCTTGCGGCGGTGAAACGCTGTCGCAGCGCAGGGATTGGTTTGAAAATGTTGACGGGTGACAACATCGTTACCGCGACAGCCATTGCCAACGAGTTGGGGATATTGGACGATCGGCACATTGCGGTGGAGGCATCGGTTCTTGAAGATGCGAGTGAAGAACAGCTAAAAGAAATGCTGCCGAATATACGCGTGATCGCGCGTAGTACGCCGACCATTAAAATGCGCGTGGTAAATGCGTTAAAAGCAAACGGAGATGTCGTCGCGGTAACGGGAGACGGAATCAACGACGCGCCCGCGCTGAAGAATGCTGACGTAGGAATTGCGATGGGAATATCGGGGACAGAAGTATCCAAAGAAGCAAGTGACATCGTTTTGCTGGACGATTCGTTTTCGACAATTGTCAAGGCGGTGCAATGGGGACGCGGTATCTATGAGAATTTTCAGCGTATTATCCAGTTTCAGCTGACGGTTAACCTGTCGTCAGTGATCGTTGTTCTCTGTTCCATCCTGATGGGCTTTGTTTCGCCGTTTTCCGCGTTGCAGCTTTTGTGGATCAACATTATCATGGACGGACCGCCTGCATTGACGCTGGGGTTGGAGCCTATCCGTGAAGACTTGATGAAACGTTCGCCCATACCGCGTGACGCAAGCATTGTGACGCGCGGTATGCTTGGACGCATCGCGTTTAACGGGATTTTTATTTCTATCGTATTTATGGCGCAACACATGTGGAATTTCTTGGGAGCGCCGGCACAACAGATACCGACGGTACTGTTTACGCTGTTTGTGGTGTTTCAACTTTTTAACGCGTTCAACAGTCGTGAGCTTTCGGATACCAGTATGTTTAAAAACATTGGAAACAACAAACTGATGCTGCTTGTATTCCTGATCACATTTTCATTACAGGTCATCATTACACAGTTTGGCGGTGCGTTGTTTGGTACGGTGCCGCTTGGTATGGATATGTGGCTGCGGATCGTTGCGTGCGCTTTGTCGGTCATTGTGGCGTCTGAGCTTTTTAAGCTGGTAAAGCGCGCTGTGACAAAAGCAAAATGCGTTGATTAGAAGAGCAGAATGGCGTATAATGAGAGCATCAGATATCACACAGGAGAGGACGGACAATATGAAAAAAATCACGTTGGTGCTGGACGGTTCGGCAGACAGACCGAACGCGGCGCTCGACAATAAAACACCGCTGGAATATGCAAATACGCCAAATTTGGATGTGCTTTACAGAAAATCTTTGGCAGGCACATGCCTGACGATCCCGGAGGGGCTGGAGGTGGGCAGTGCAGTCGCGAACTTAAGCCTTTTGGGATTTGACCCGCATACCTATCGCGGTCGGTCTATCATCGAGGCGGCTGGGCTCGGTTTGCCCATGAATGATAATGATTTATACATCCGCTGTAATCTTGTGACATTTGAAGGGGGCAGTTTCGAAGAGAGCCGCATCAAAAGCTATAGTGCATACGACATTGCAACACAGATCGCGGAGCCGGTAATGAAGGAGCTTGCGGCGGCGGTGTATGACGAGCAATATCAGTTGATTTATTGCGGATCGTTCCGAAATACGCTGATCGTGAAAGATGGGAAAAACCTGTATCCGCTGGGGCTTGAGCCTGCACACGATATCATCGGGCAGGATATTGCGCCGTTTATCAAAACGAGCGGCAAACAGGCGAAATTTTTTGAGCTGATGAAAGCGTCGTATGATTTTATGCAGGATAAGGAAATTGCGGCGAATGGGTTGTGGTTTTGGGGAGATTCCATCATGCCCGAGATCAAGGGCGACGTTGCGGGACGCGTTGCGTTATCAGAAACGCTGCTGATGGACGGTATCACGACCATTGCGGGACTGCCGAATATCGGAACGAAGCGCGAGGGGAGAAGTTTTGACGATTTTCTTGCCGAAAAACTGGAAAAATCGATAAAGGCGGTGCGCGAATATGACGACATCTATGTGCACATTCAGGAAACGGATGATCTTTCGCACGAGCTCGAGCCGGTGGAAAAAATGAAAGCGATCGAATCGATAGACCGTGTGTTTTTGAAAGGATTTCTTGCTTCGATGGAGGACGATTATACGCTTAGTATCGCGTCGGATCACTTTACATTTTCGGATACGGGCGCGCACGGGGCAGAGCCGGTGCCGTTCTTGTTTTATGATTCTACGAATGAGCGGGAACAGGACGGGCGTTTTACAGAGCAGGATTGTCGTGATAAAAATTATTGCGTGACGGCGGAGCAACTAAAAGCAAAACAAAAATAATATTTTTGCTTGACAGATAAAAAGTCGTCTGGTAAAATACAAAACCATAAGAGATAAACCAACGATTCAGAGGAGTAACCGGGAAAACCGCTTTTAAGAGAGCGATGGATGGTGGGATCATCGCAGCACAGGATTTTCGGTGAATGGACTGATGAGGGCAGGGAGAAAAGTCGTATGACTGAGTAATACCTGACGGATTCCCACCGTTATGAGGGACGACAGTTGTTGGACTGTTATGAGGAGGGCGTATCATACGTCAATTTAGGTGGCACCGCAGAAGTTTTGTAAGCTTTTGTCCTAGGAATACTGGGATAAAAGCTTTTTTTATCCCGTAAAATAGTAAGGCGCGTCCTATCCCGGAATACGGGGAAGACGGCTTGATAAAAATTTGAAGGGAGAACAAAACAATGGTAAAAGTTCCGCACAGACTCTATTTAACAGAAGACGAGATGCCAAAACAGTGGTACAATATGCGCGCGGATATGAAAGAGTTGCCTGAACCGATGATCAATCCGGCGACAATGCAGCCGGCAACGCAGGAGGATCTCTATCCGGTATTTTGTAAGAAGTTGGCGCATCAGGAAATGGACAATGAAACGCGGTATGTGGATATTCCCGAAGGAATACTGGAAATGTACAAGGTGTATCGTCCCTCCCCGCTGATCAGAGCCTATCATCTGGAACAAGCGCTGGACACGACGGCGAAGATCTATTACAAATTTGAGGGAAATAATACGTCAGGCAGCCATAAATTGAATTCAGCGATCGCGCAGGCGTATTATGCTAAGGATCAAGGTCTTATGGGACTGACAACGGAGACGGGCGCAGGACAGTGGGGTACGGCGCTCGCGGAAGCGTGTTCTTACTTTGGCTTGCCGCTGACGGTATTTATGGTAAAGGTGTCATACGAGCAGAAGCCGTTCAGAAAAGCGGTTATGCAAACGTTTGACGCAGATGTGATTGCAAGCCCAAGCGATACGACACAAATCGGCAGGAAGATCTTAGCGGAAAATCCGGGGACGGGTGGAAGTCTGGGATGCGCGATTTCAGAAGCGGTAGAAAAAGCCGTTAGTACGGAGGGATATCGCTATGTGCTTGGTTCGGTACTGAATCAAGTGTTGCTGCATCAGTCGATCATCGGGTTGGAATCAAAAATTGCGATGGAAAAGCTGGACGAATATCCGGACGTTGTGATTGGATGCGCGGGCGGCGGGTCTAACCTTGGCGGGTTGATCGCTCCGTTCATGCGCGATAAACTCACCGGAAAGGCGGATCCGCGGATCGTTGCGGTAGAGCCTGCATCGTGCCCGTCGTTTACGCGCGGGAAATACGCGTACGATTTCTGTGATACGGGGAAGATAACGCCAATGGCAAAGATGTATACACTGGGCAGCGGCTTTATGCCTTCTGCCAACCATGCGGGCGGGCTGCGCTATCATGGTATGTCGCCAATACTATCCAAGCTGTATCATGATGGTTACATGGAAGCTGTGGCAGTGGAGCAAAGCAAGGTATTTGAAGCAGCAGTGCTTTTCGCGAAAAAGGAAACGATTTTGCCTGCGCCCGAATCTGCGCATGCGATTCGCGCGGCGATTGATGAGGCGCTAAGATGCAAAGAATCCGGCGAGGCAAAAACGATCCTCTTTGGGCTTACGGGAACGGGCTATTTTGATATGACGGCATACGAAGCGTTCCACGATGGAAAAATGAGCGATTATATTCCTACAGATGAAGAGCTTCAGAAGGGCTTTGACAGCCTTCCCCGGATGCCGTAAACAAAGAGAACGGGTGTTTACAAATAGGCGGGGGACGTTTATAATGAAATTAGTCGGCAAGATACCGGCATAGAATAGCGGGGGAACGTTCCCCCTGAGTAGAGGGCAAAGGTCCATAGAATAGAAAGGAAGAGAATAGTGATGGATTATAGAACCTATTTGAAGAATTACCCGGACGAAAACGGAAAATTTGGCGAGTACGGCGGGGCGATTTTGCCGCCGGAGCTTGTTCCCGCGTTTGAAGAAATTACGGAAGCGTACGAGACGATATGCAATTCCGCGCAGTTTATCAATGAACTGAGGCGTATTCGCCGTGAATTTCAGGGACGACCTACGCCGGTATACCACTGCGAGCGCTTGTCGCGGATATTGGGCAGGGTGCAGATTTATTTGAAGCGTGAGGATCTTAACCATACGGGTGCGCATAAATTGAATCATTGCATGGGCGAAGGATTGCTCGCAAAATATATGGGCAAGAAAAAGCTGATTGCGGAAACGGGCGCAGGGCAGCACGGCGTTGCGCTTGCAACGGCGGCGGCATTTTTTGGTTTGGAATGTGAGATACATATGGGCGAAGTTGATATTGCAAAGCAAGCGCCCAATGTAACAAGAATGAAAATACTGGGCGCGAAGGTCGTACCGGTGTCGCGCGGTGCGGCGACGCTCAAGGAAGCGGTTGATTCTGCGTTTGAGGCATATGCAAGAGATTATAAGGACGCGATTTATTGTATTGGCAGCGCGGTAGGACCGCATCCGTTCCCCATGATGGTACGTGATTTTCAGACGGTTGTCGGGCAGGAGGCGCGCGAGCAGTTTCTTGACATGACGGGAAATTTGCCGGATGCGATTTGTGCATGTGTGGGCGGCGGTAGTAATTCGCTGGGGTTGTTCATGCCGTTCCTTGATGATCCGGTAGAAATTTATGGCGTGGAGCCTATGGGCAGAGGATCGAATGTAGGGGATCATGCCGCTACGATCACATATGGTAAAAAAGGAACGCTTCACGGATTTGAAAGCTACCTTTTGCAGGATGAGGCGGGCGAGGCTGCGCCGGTGTATTCGGTGGCCAGTGGACTGGATTATCCGTCGGTAGGACCGGAGCACGCATTTTTGCATGATCTTGGGCGCGTGCACTACGTGAGCGCGACAGACGACGAAACGATGGAAGCGTTTTTTAAGCTTTCGCGCTATGAGGGGATCATTCCCGCAATCGAGAGCGCGCATGCCATTGCGTATGCAATGAGATATGCGAAGGAAAATAAAAAAGGTTCTATCCTCGTCAATTGCAGTGGCAGAGGTGATAAGGATATCGACTATGTCGTGGAAAAATACGGGTACGGAGAACAGTATGAATAAAGAATAAACGAGAGACCGCTGGGGGTGAGCCGGGCGGTCTTTTTTTTATTTTAAGATTTTTGAATGGATTTGGCAGTGTGAATCGTATTTAATATGAAACAATAATAAGGAGGTTTTTTATGAAGAGAAGATGGAGTGTTTTATTGGGAGTGGTTTTAACCGGTGTGCTTATGCTTTCGGCAACAACTGCGTTTGCGGTAGGTCCGCATAATGGAGGAGGCAGACACTGTCAGGCAGATTCCGGCTATGTTCCCTGTTATTATGCAACGCAAGCGGGTGCGGGCAAAACCGCTAATGCGCAACCCTCGGCAAATAACGGAAATAACACGCAGGGAAATGCAATATGTCCTTATCATGAGCAATGTCCGCAGGACTGCGCGTGGTATAATAACAATGCGCAACCTCCGGCAAATAACGGAAATAACACGCAGGGAAATGCAATATGTCCTTATCATGAGCA
>CAZBSH010000004.1:57097-64492 GCA_964494645.1 uncultured Christensenella sp.
ATGTCCGCAGGACTGCATGTGGTATAATAACAACGGCGGATGTCCTGCCTATGATGCGCAGACAGGGACATGTTCTAACCATGACGGAACTTATTGCAACCGTGTGAGCAACTCGTCGGGACAGGGATCCGGAGCCGCACAGCCGCGCACCGGTGGGGGTTCTCATCATCGCTCGGGTGGTCATCACGGAGGACGCCGCTAAGTAAATCGAGCGGAGTAGTCTATGAAAAGCGAAGCGGAAATCAAATATGCTTTGGAATGTTATGCTGATATGATCCGCAGGATATGTTTTGTGTACCTGAAAAACGAACACGATTGTGAGGATGTTTTTCAGGAGGTATTCATCAAGTATGCGACAAACCAAAAGCGATTTACAAATCAAGAACACGAAAAGGCATGGATGATCCGCGTGAGCATCAATCGCTGTAAGGATCTCGTCAAGCGGTCTTATAAAAAAGACAGACCGCTTGACGAGGTATACGCTATGACAAAAGAAGCAGGGGAGCAGCAAGAGGTCCTGATGGCTGTAGGCGGGCTTCCGGAAAACTACAGGACGGTGGTTTATCTTCATTATTATGAAGGGTATACTGCGCCGCAGATCGGTAAGCTGATCCATAAAAATACAAACACAGTGTATACATGGCTTGGAAGAGCAAAAGAAGCGTTAAAAGAAAAGCTGGGAGGTGAGGCAAGTGTATGAAGAAAAAATCAAACACGCGTTTGACGAGATCAAAGCTTCGGATGCGCTGAAACAAAAAACAGAAAGTGCTGTACTTGCCGCATCTACATCAAAAAAGAAAAAACCGTTAAGAATGATGGGGACGCTTGCGGCAGCCGCAGCGGCGTTGGTCTTGGTGTTTGCCGGTTATAGTTTGTATATGCAGCCGACGGCATATATCGGCGTGGACGTCAACCCGAGCGTAGAGCTTAGCCTTAACAGGGAAAATAAGGTGCTAAGCGCGCAAGCGTATAATGAAGATGGAAAAAGGATACTCGAGAATATTGATCTGAAAGGATTGTATTATCAAGAGGCGATCGATGTATTGCTGAAGCAGGAACGGATCGATGGATATCTTGATGGGGATGTTTATGCTGTGTTCTCTATACAAAGCGATGATGAGGCACAAGAACAGTTGCTGATGGATGGGACAAAACAGTACACAAATACAAACGGAATGCAGACAGAATATATCACAGTCAGTGGACAAGAGAGGCAGGAGGCACATGCACATGGGATGTCTCAGGGCAGATATAAAAAAGCTTTAGAGTTACAGGCGGTGGATCCTTCTGTTTCGTTGGAAGATTGTATGCATATGAGCATGCATGAGTTGAACGCAAAGATCGCAGCCTGCGCACAGGGACACGAAGAGTACGGTGAAGGCGGGAATGACAGTGCATTGCAAAATGGGCAGGGACATGGCCGGGGACATGGTCAGGGGAACGGCCAAGGAATGCAGCATGGGAAAGGTCACGCAGAATAAAAGAGTGAAAAAAGCCACGGATTTGTCTCGTGGCTTTTTTATTGCCGTTGCAAAGCGATGAGATTTCGCGTAGAATGGTTTCATGTAAGGATAACCTAGGGGGACACATGAAAAAAATTCTTAGCTTTTTTACAAGCCGATTGTTTATCGTATTTGCTTTGATCGCTGTGCAGGCACTTATCATTATCAGTATTTTTTATTACTTTGATGAAGAATCCAAAATGCTGCAGACTATTTTCTTTGTTTTAAGTTTGATTATGGCGCTGTATATTGTCAATAAACGGCAGAATGCGTCTTACAAGCTTGCGTGGATCATACCGATCCTCGTGCTGCCACTTTTAGGGATTCTGTTGTATTTCTTTTTTAGCCAACGTAAAATCACAAAAAAAATGCGTTTGAAGGCAAAAGAGATTTATGAAAAGACCAGTTGTCTTCTGGAGCAGGATCCGGAGGTGATGAACAGGTTGGAAGAAGAGGATATGGGCGCCATGCGGCAAGCGGATTATATTCGCCGTTCTAATATGTTCCCCGTCTGGCAGAAAACGCAGACACAATATTTCCCCAGCGGGGAAGACTTTTTTGAACATCTTAAAACAGAGCTTGAAACAGCGGAACGATATATTTTCATGGAATATTTTATCGTGGAAGAAGGCGTGATGTGGAACAGCATCCTCGATATCTTGAAACGCAAGGTAAGCGAAGGGATTGACGTGCGTTTTATGTATGATGATATGGGATGCGCGCGCACACTGCCCTTCCGGTACTATAAAAAGCTGCGTAATATGGGTATCAAGTGTATGGTGTTTAATACATTAAAGCCCGAGCTTTCGTCTATATTCAACAATCGTGACCACAGAAAGATCACGGTAATCGACGGACATACAGCGTTTTGCGGTGGCGCAAATCTTGCGGATGAGTATATCAACGCTGTCGAACGGTTTGGTAAGTGGAAGGATGCCGCCGTGATGTTAAAGGGCGATGCTGCATGGTCATTTGCGATGATGTTTTTGCAGGCGTGGGATTTTATGGTGGGAGAGGAAAACGATTGTGCCGCATTTTTACCCGAATCAAACGATGGGGAAAAGTATCGGACGGACGGATTTGTGCAGCCGTATTGTAATGATCCGATGGATGATGAGTATATCAGTGAAAATGTTTATCTGAATATGATCACGCGAGCGGAAAAATATCTGTATATCAATACGCCGTATCTGATTCTTGACAACGAACTGGTTGCGGCGCTTACCAACGCGGCAAAGAGCGGTGTTGACGTGCGTATAACGACGCCGCACATTCCGGACAAAAAGATGGTATTCTTGCTGACGCGCGCGTATTATGAGCAATTATTGGAGGCGGGTGTGCGTATTTATGAGTATACGCCCGGTTTCATTCATTCCAAGACATTTGTGAGCGATGATAAACTGGCTATCGTGGGGACGATCAATCTTGATTATCGAAGTTTGTTTTTGCATTACGAATGCGGGGTATGGATGTATGCGACATCATCTGTTCTGGCGGTAAAAGAGGATTATATGAACACTATGCCGTTATGTGAGGAGATTGACTATGAACAGGTGCATAGGCGTAAATGGTATATCAGGCTTATGCAGGCGGTATTGCGCGTATTTGCACCACTGATGTAGCGTTTTATACAAAGAGACCTCCTTTTAAAAAGGAGGTCTCTTTTATAAAAATGGAGAGAAAAGAAAAAGCTATGTTATGATCGTACTGTTATCTTTAATGTAGACTTGACCCGAACGGTATAAACATTAAAAACTTGAAAAAAATGGATATTTGATATTGCTATCACAAAAAATGTGTAGTAGAATAAGAAAAGCATAAATAACCTTTAAATTAGTACAGAGAGGCTGATAAGGTTTGGGCATATCGTTACGCAAGGATACCGTCTTTCTGTCAAGTACAGGGAGACGTTTTTTTATGCAAACCGTAAAGAAACAGGGAGAAAACTATGAAACATTTACTGGATCCAATGGACATTAGCGTAGAAGAGATCGACGATCTGCTCGATCTGGCGGACGAAATCATCGCAGACCCCGTGAAGTATCAGGAAGTGTGCAGGCATAAAAAGCTGGCGACACTTTTTTTTGAGCCTTCGACAAGAACGCGGCTTAGCTTTGAAGCGGCGATGCATGAGCTGGGAGGAGCTGTGATTGGCTTCGCGGGAGCGGACAATAGCTCTGCTTCCAAGGGGGAAAGCGTTGCGGATACGGTGCGTACAGTCGAATGCTATGCAGATATCATTGCAATGCGCCATCCAAAAGAGGGATCGGCGTTGGTTGCTTCACAAAATGTCAATATACCGATCATCAACGCGGGCGACGGCGGGCACATGCATCCGACCCAGACGTTGACGGACCTTCTTACGATTCGTTCGCTGAAAGGAAGGCTCGATAATTTGACGATCGGTTTGTGCGGCGACCTGAAATTCGGAAGGACGGTTCATTCGCTGATCCGCGCGTTGTCACGTTATCAGAACATTAAATTCGTGTTGATCTCACCTATGGAGCTTAAGGTTCCGCGCTATGTGAAGGAGGATGTGCTGAAAAACAACGAAAACGTATCGTATGTGCAGTATGAACGTCTGGAAGAGACGATAGCCGACCTTGATATCCTGTATATGACGCGCGTCCAGCGAGAACGCTTCTTCAATGAAGAAGATTATGTGCGTTTGCGCGACAGCTATATTCTCGATATGGATAAACTGGCAATGGCAAAGGATGATATGATCGTGATGCATCCGTTGCCAAGAGTCAACGAAATTTCTGTGGAAGTGGACAAAGATCCGCGTGCCGCATATTTTAGGCAGGCATTGTTTGGGAAGTATGTTCGGATGGCCCTTATTATGAAGATGTTGGAGGTAAATGCGTAATGTTGAGCATTGATAGCGTAGAAAGAGGCGTGGTCCTCGACCATATCAAGGCGGGAAAGGCAATGAGCATTTATAATTATCTGAGGTTGGATAAGCTGGATTGCGCTGTGGCAATTATAAAAAATGTGAAAAGTAACCGCATGGGAAAAAAAGATATCATCAAAATTGAAAACGAGATTGAGACAGACCTTGATATGCTGGGATTTATTGATCCAAACATCACCGTCAATATTATTGATGGGGGAAAGATCATCGATAAGATGAATTTGAAGCTTCCTGAGCGTGTGGAAAATATTGTGAAGTGCAAAAATCCGCGCTGTATTACGTCTGTAGAGCAGGAACTGCCGCATGTATTTCGGCTGACTGACGCAGAGCGCGGTATTTACCGATGTGCATATTGCGAACAACAGGCAGAACGATAAAAAAAGTATTGCATAAATATTCATATAAATGTATAATTATAACATTGAATGAATAATGAGGTATAACTATGAAGCATTTACTTAAAATGGGTGATCTTTCAAAAGAGCAGATCATCGAGATACTTGATTTGGCGGATAAGCTTAAGGACGAGAATAAAAAAGGAATCAAGCACCCGCTTCTTGCGGGAAAGACGCTGGGAATGATTTTCCAGAAATCGTCCACGAGGACGCGCGTATCCTTTGAGGTGGGTATGTACCAGTTGGGTGGTTATCCGCTGTTTTTGTCATCAAACGATTTGCAGATTGGCAGGGGCGAGCCGGTGGAGGACACTGCGCGCGTATTGTCGCGGTATTTGGATGGCATTATGATTCGCACCTTTGCGCAGCAGGAGGTGGAAGACCTTGCGGAATATGGCGATATTCCGATCATCAATGGATTGACAGACTATGCGCATCCGTGTCAGGTGTTGGCTGATTTGATGACGATCCGCGAGTACAAAAAGAGCTTTGAAGGTCTTAAGATGGCATATATCGGAGATGGCAACAATATGGCAAATTCGTTGATTGTAGGCGGTCTTACGGTAGGGATGGAGGTTGCTTGTGCGATCCCAAAGGATTATCGGCCGGATGAACAGGTGATGGAACTTGCAAAAGAAAATCCGAATTTCTCTATTTCGGAGGATGTTTTCGCGGCGGCGAAGGATGCGGATGTATTGTTTACGGATGTATGGGCATCTATGGGGCATGAGTCGCAGGTCGAGGCGCGTAAAAAGGCGTTTGCGGGGATACAGATCAACGCTGATGTAATGGCAGTCGCAAAGCCCGACGCGATGGTGCAGCATTGCTTGCCTGCGCACAGAGAAGAAGAGATCACCACTGAGGTTTTTGAGGCACATGCAGGAGAGATTTTTGACGAAGCGGAAAACCGTATGCACGCGCAAAAAGCTGTTATGGTCATGCTGATGGGCGATCAATAAAAGAAAGAGCCAATAAAAAACGCCGGTATCCGTGCGGATGCGGCGTTTTTTTGTTATTGTTATATCAACTATATTTATTGTGCGTCGTGGATTATGATTGTTTGCGCATTTGCCTGCGGGGGAATAGAGAAGGTCATTTTTCCGTCCGTTGTGACGGTGACATCTTGCCCGACACTCAGGTCTTCCGGCTGATAGCCGCTCGACTCTGTTTTTTCTGAAGAGATCACAGTATCGCTTGAAACGACCGCAATCAGATCATCGACAGGCTCGCTGTTTTCACCGGCCTTGATATACACCAGATAATATTCGTTGTCAGGCGTAATTTCAGTGATCGTACCTTCGAACGTTGTCTTGACGTCAGGGGTCTCAGATGAACCGGCTTGCGCGGCACTGTTGTCACTGCGCTTCGTTACAACGACCTTTACCGGCGTTGCCTGCGGCGGCTCGGAAGCTGTTACCGGGGTAAGCGACGAAAGGTATATTTCCACATCGTCTCCAAGACCTAATGCGCCGTCTGTATACGCAGACACGTTGCCGCCATCCATGATAGGGGTTTCGCCGCTTAGATGCGCAAGCAAAACAGGATAGGTGGCACTCGACTGTTTGTCCGTGCCGTCTACGGTGATGCTTGTTGTGTTGCCGGATGCTTCAATATTGGTGATCTCGCCCTTTGCTGCCAAAACAAGATCATCCTCCGATGGGGTTACGTCCGGCGCAGGCGCAGGAGCGCATGCAGCCAATAAAAAAACGGAACAAACGGCTATCGCCAAAGTTCCCAGAATGCTTTTTTTCATAAAGCTATTATCCTCCAAATCAATTACTGTAAAATATTAATACACATTGATTGCGGTTGTCAAACACGCACCCCAAAAATTAATATGGGCACTGACAGCCTATTACGGATTATGGTATAATGAACGTGAAAAGGACGGCAAACGCTTATGGATAATAAGAAGAAATATTTGGAGCTTGATCCTGCGGTGAAGGACGCGGTATATGCGGACCTCAAAAGAAAACAGGACGAGTTGTGCGCATATGCGACAAGAGATCAGTATTCTTTGCGTCGCGAAAAAGAAGTATTCCGTGTGC
This sequence comes from uncultured Christensenella sp., assembly GCA_964494645.1. Lineage (GTDB taxonomy): Bacteria > Bacillota > Clostridia > Christensenellales > Christensenellaceae > Christensenella. The sequence goes on from CAZBSH010000004.1 coordinate 63,957, forward strand.
AAAGACCGAACTTTGCAAAGGACTGCGAACGGATACTTTATTGTCGCTATTTTAACCGTTATGCGGATAAAACGCAGGTGTTTTCGCTTTATAAAAACGATGATATCACGCGACGGATCCTACATGTGCAGCTTGTTTCGCGTATCGCGCGTAATATTGGACGTATGCTTAATCTAAATCTGGATTTGATTGAGGCAATCGCCTTGGGACACGATCTTGGTCATACGCCGTTCGGGCATGCGGGAGAGCGTTTTTTATCTGCGATCTACAGAGAGAATACAGGTAGGTTTTTTAATCATAACGTACACAGCGCGCGGATATTAGACCGGGTGCTTTCGCTGAATTTGAGCTTGCAGGTTTTAAATGGAATTTTGTGCCACAATGGGGAAAAGGTGAGCGGAGAATATCGTCCGCATTTATATGCTTCAAGGGATGCGGAAGGTATGTTTTTGGAATTTGACGAGCAAATCGAAGCGTGTTATACCGACGAGGGGGCGACGGGCAGATTGGTACCCGCAACGCTTGAGGGGTGTGTG
>CAZBSH010000005.1:0-59418 GCA_964494645.1 uncultured Christensenella sp.
AAAGCGGAGGTCAATGAACTTTCTGATATGCTGCATGTGGTTCCCGAAACCATCCGCCGCGACTTGCGGGAGCTAGAGTTGCAGGGATTGTTGGTGAGGACGCACGGCGGCGCGGTCATGGGGGAAAAAAAAGAATTGGAATACCCTGTATTTGTTCGTGAAATGCAAAACTATACGACCAAACTGGCTCTTTGTAAGAAAGCGGCACAGTTTATCGAGGAAAACGATACCATCTATGTTGATAACAGTTCTACACTGATTAACTTGATGCGTTATATCGACAAGGATATGAATATCACGCTGCTTACCAATTCTATCGGGATTTTGCAGCTATCTGTATCGATTGACAATACTGTATCGGTTATTTGCAGCGGCGGTTTATTTAACAAGAAAAACATGTCCATTTCGGGGTCGTTTGCAAACCATATGTGCGCGGAGTTTATACCTGATAAGGCTTTTGTGTCGTGCCACGGTCTTTCCGTGGAATATGGTTTGACAGACGGAAGCATAAACGAAGCAGCCTTTAAACGCAATATGATGATTGTTAGCCAAAAGACGTATTGCGTGGTAGATCATACTAAGTTTGAAAAGACCGGACCTGTGAAGTTGGCGGGGCTCGAGGCTTGCGATGTGCTGATTTGTGATCGGATTCCGGAGATACAGTATTTGGACAGGTTGTGTGAGGGAAACGATGCAATGGAAATTATTTGTTGTGATTATAAAAAATGAAGCGAATGGAGGAGGAAAGAAAAATGAGTTATAAGGATACGCTGCTTGCGCCGATCCGGATTGGTGAGAGGGAATGTAAGAACAGGTTTTTTGTACAGGCGATGGAATGCACGGATGCCGACGCTGACGGAAACCCGACAGATCTTACCTATCAGAGGTACGAAAATTTATATAAGGGTAATTGGGGATTGATTGATTTAGAGGCGATCTCTATCACGCAGGAGAGCCGTTCACGTGCTAATCAGTTGATGATTATGGAAAAAAATGTTCCTGCGCTTACAAACTTCATGAAGAAGTTAAAAGAAGTCAACAAGGATTCGCTGTGCGTGTTCCAGTTGACACATTCAGGAGAGTTGAGCAATCCCGGATTTTCAAAAAGAGTGACGGTGTGTCCGTCTTATACTTATGGCGGCGATCTTCTTTCTGAGGAGCAAGTAGATAAGATCATGGATGATTTTGTGCTGGCGGCAAAGATAGCGCACGATGTGGGTGCGGACGGTATTGATATGAAGCTGTGTCATGGATATCTGGGGTCACAGATATTACGTCCGTTCAATACGCGTAAATGGAAATATGGCGGGAGCTGGGAAAACAGAAGGCGCTTTGCGTTTGATTTGTATGAAAGGATTTCGAAGGAAATTAACGATAAAAATTTCCTAATCGGTTCTAAAGTATCGGCATGGGAAGGGTTTCCGGGTGGATTCGGTACGGAAGGTCCGGATTCTCCGATCATGGATTTGACAGAGCCGCTTGATTTGATCAAAGGGCTTGAAGAACGCGGCGCGCAGTTTATTGTACAGTCGTCGGGCAGTCCATCCATTACGATCTCGTTAACGCAGGCAGAAAAGAACTTCCCGTACATTGCGTATCTGCATCCGTACTGGCAAAAAGAATTTAAGAAAGCTTTGAAACCACAGACGGTACTGATCGGTTCAAATTATTCCGTATGGGGCAAGGGTAACAAGAATTTACAGATGATAGACCCAAAAGAAAATACGATGTTTAAGGCGGGCTCTAAGTTTATTGAAGCGGGTGTTGTCGATATGCTTGGGCTTGGACGTCAGTCGTTTGCCGATCCGCTGTTGCCAAAAAAATTGGAGCAGGGAAAAGAAGACGATATTCACTTCTGTACACTATGTGATAACTGTCTGGAATTGCTGATTCGTCAGGAGCGCATTGGCTGCTGTACCTATAATAAATATTATACGGATGTACTGGTGAATTTGCGCAAAGAAAAGGGCAGGTTGACGCAGAACCACACCTGATAAGATTGAAAAGTCCGGTGTGATCGCATCAAACTTTTCATGAAATGAAAAATCGGAGCAAAGCGAACTTTGCTCCGATGTGGTGCCGAAGACCGGGATCGAACCGGTACGGGGTTTAACTCCCGCAGGATTTTAAGTCCTGTGCGTCTGCCAGTTCCGCCACTTCGGCGCAGCCTGATTAAAAACTGCTTACATATTTTATCACATTGACAGGCGCAATACAATATGAGAAACAAAAAGATTTATAGATAATCGGGAGTAAATATGATCAATACAGTAACATTGAATCCGGCAATGGATAAAATAATTTATCTGGATGCGCTTAATATTGATTGCATGAACCGGATACAGAAAACGGAAAAATGTATGGGCGGGAAAGGAACGCATCTGGCGTACAATCTTTCTTTGCTCGGTGTAGACAATCGTACTTTTGGCGTAGCATTTGGGCTGACGGGAAAAGAAATCATTGGTATTCTTGAAGAGGCAGGCGTTATAACAAAATATTTGTGGTATGAAACGCCGGAGTCGCGTACGAATTATTTAGTGGTAGACAGTGACAGGAATTGTACATTTATGGCGGAACGAGGCACAACCTTGACGGCGGAAATGACGCGAGAGCTTCTTGCTGTTATGGAACAAAACATGGCGCAGGGCGATATTTTAGTGATTGCCGGTGATGCCTCTAATGTTGAGGATAAAGAAGTGCAGATCAAGTTATTACAGATTGCAAAAAAAATGGGATTGAGGCTTTACCTTGATAGTTCCGGCGCTTTTATGAAAAAAGGTATCGAATACCGTCCGTATCTAATCAAACCGAACTTAGAAGAGCTTTCAGAATTGGTTGGACGGGAAATTTGTGATATAGCGGGAGTAACAGCTGCGCTGGATGAGTTTCCGGATATTCCGGTGATCATGGTATCCATGGGAAGCGACGGCTGGGTATTCCGGTATGAAGGGAAGATGTATCGTGGGCATGGGCTCAAAGTAACTGTGGGAAATACGGCGGGCTGCGGTGACGCGCTGCTGACCGGTTTGCTCTATTGTCTGGAATATACGCAAATGCCGGTGCTTGAAATGCTAGCATTCGCAACAGCGCTTTCGGCAACATGCGCAATGAGTAATAAAACGGTTGGATTTGACGTGGAAAAAGCGAAAGAGTTACAAAAAAACGTATTGATAGAAGAATTATAATTTTAAATAGAACGGGAGAAATGACATGAGTGAATTATCTTATATGGAACAAAGAAAAGAAATGTTAGAGATCATCAAGTACCTGTATGACCGAAAATTGACAAACGCGGCGGGCGGCAATGTTTCTATGCGTGTTGCGGATAACAGGGTACTGATCACGCCTTCGATGATGTCGGAGCATCATCGTTGCTGCATTGCACCGGAGGATTTGATGATCATTGACTACGATTGTAATATTATTGAAGGAACGCAAAAGCTTTCTCGTGAAAGCAGAATGCACACATTGCTTCTTAAAAATTTTTCGGAGTTTGGAGCGGTTATCCATGCGCATCCTCAGTTTACGATGTGCTTTGCGGCGTTTAGCAAGCCGATACCGTCTGTTACAGAAGCAACGATGAAGATGGGTGACTGCGGCGTGATCCATCAGGCGTGGGCATACACAGAGGATCTTGCTATCAAAACAAATGATTATTTTATGGCAAACCGGGAGCGTGCGCAAAAAATGGGATTGGAAGGGATTCTTCCACAACACGGCATTGTTGCCGCGGGACCGACGCTAAACAAAGCATATAGTATTGTAGAACGTGTGGAATGCGATGCAATGGCAAACATTTTTGAGAGCGCGGTCAGGATGGCAGCTGCCAAAATAGAAGACTGAAATGAATAGCCTTGCTCTGGCGATCGACCTTGGAGGAAGCGGCGGAAAGCTGTTTGTCGGATCGCTTGAAAACAAGAAGGCAACGTTTACGCCGGTGTATCAGTTCAAAAACCGCATTATTCCGGTGAAGGGGCGCGCGTATTGGGATTTCTTGCACATTTTTGATGAGATCAAAACAGGGTATGCGACGGCACAGCGTGAATTTGGCGGGCAGATACAATCAATCGCCATCGATGCGTGGTGTAATGATTATGCGCTGCTTACCCAAAATGGAACGATGCTTGAATCCCCGCGCAACTATCGTGATGGCAGAACGGAGGGATGGATCGAGCGCGCCGATAAACTGATGCCAAAGTTTGAGGTATACCAAAGAACAGGGCAGCAGTTTGCGCGATTTGAGACATGCTATCATTTGTTGGCGCAAAAGGAACAGGACGGCGAAATCCTTGCGTTGGCAAAGGACCTGCTCTTTGTACCGGATTTTCTTTCGTACCTGATGGGCGCAAAGAAGTATACGGAATATACCATAGCAAGTGTTACAAATCTGTATAATATTCTCGAAAACAAGTGGGATGATGTGATTTTTCAGACGTATGGATTGCGGCAGGACTTATTTTCTCCTGTTGTTTATCCGGGGGAAAAAGTAGGGCGCGTGTCTGAGGAGATATGTAACGAGCTGCACACACATTCGGCTGATATTTATGCAGTAGGTGCGCACGATACGGCTTCTGCGGTTGCGGCTGCACCCACACAGAGGGATGAGGATTTTCTGTTCATATCGAGTGGTACGTGGTCACTTGTAGGGGCGGAGATCAAAGAGCCGATTATGACGCAAGCGAGCATGGATGCAGGATTTGGAAATGAAGGCGGCGTACAAAACCGCGTGCGATATATCAGAAATGTCATGGGGCTATGGATATTGCAGGAATGTGTTCGTGTGTGGAAGCAACAGGGCAAGGACTACACGTTTGCAGGCTTGGCGGAAATGGCGAGCAAGGTGCGCTGTGAGGGGGTGTTTATTGACCCGGATGATGAAAGACTTTTTGAATCGGCGGACATGCCTGCGGTTGTTGTAAATATGTGCAAAGAGAACGGGTATGTTCCGCAAAATGATGTGGAACTGGTGCGTATTGTGACACAAAGTTTAGCGTGTAAATACCGTTATGTGATTGAAAAGATTGAAGCGCTGACAGGGCGGGAATATACCGGAGTACATGTGATCGGCGGTGGCAGCCAAAACGCTTTTTTGAATCAGTTAACAGCGGATTATACAAGAAAGAAGATATGGGCAGGTCCTGCTGACGCGACAGGGATAGGAAATATTTTAACGCAGTGGATCGGGCGTGGCCTATTAAAAGATTTACACGAAGCGCGCATGGTGTGTGCGCGGTCATGCGAGATCAAGGAATACCTTCCTTTCTGTAGCAGGAGTATAGACGCGCAATATCATACATTTTTACAGACAACAAAACTAAAATAACAGGAAACAGCCCGTAAGGGCTGTTTTTTTGATGGCTTTTCACCTGATGTTCACATTTATATTTTATTATAGTATTATAAAAGAAAAATGGCGGTAATCTATATGGAAAAAATTCTTGTAGTAGATGACGAAGAAAATATCCGTACGCTGATCCGGAAATATGGCGAGTTTGAAGGATACGAAATTACAGAAGCAAAAGATGGCATGGCAGCAGTCGAAATATGCAAAAAGCATGATTTTGATTTTATTATCATGGATGTGATGATGCCTGAACTGGATGGGTTTTCCGCGTGCGCTAAAATCCGCGAATCCGGGAAGAATATTCCGATGTTGATGCTTTCGGCTCGCGGTGAAGAGTATGATAAGATACATGGGTTTGAGTTGGGGGTGGACGATTATGTTGTGAAACCGTTTTCTCCTAAAGAGTTGATGATGCGCGTTCGCGCAATTTTGGCACGAGCGGGAAAGCGTGTGCAGGAAAAGCAGCTGATGGAGTTTGAAGGAGTGGTGATCGATAGTTCTGCGATGGTCGTTTATGTGGATGATCAAAGAGTGGAGTTATCCCCAAAGGGATATGAGTTGCTTCACTACTTGGTAAAAAACAAGGGAATTGCCCTGACGCGTGAAAAGCTGATTACCGAGGTATGGGGATATGATTTTTATGGCGACGATAGAACGCTTGATACGCATATCAAACTGTTGCGCAGTGCGCTTGGAAGTTACCGCGATTATATTGTGACATTAAGAGGAGTAGGATACCGGTTTGAAGCTTGAGCAGATTAGTATTAAATGGAAAATATTCCTATATATATTGATTTTTGCGGCTGTGATGATAGTATTGCTGTGGTTATTTCAGATTGTATTTTTAAATGATTTTTACCGGTCGATTAAGCAGGGGGAGATCAAGGATGCGGCGCAGGTGATCGAGCAAAACATAGACAATGAGGATATTGATACGCTGATCGAACGGATCGCGCACCGCTATGATGTGTGCATACGTATATCGGATACAAACGGTGAGGATATCTATACGACCGATAGTATGCCTGCTTGCGTGATTCATAAGATGCCCTCTTTTGAATTTTCGATCCTTGCGCAGGATACGCAGGAAAATGGTGGGAGCATGTTGCGTATATTGCCGCAGAGGAAGTTCTCAGGGAAAGAATACGATGTGAAGGGTTTTAAGGGCAATGTCCCGCCGCCTGACAGCGGAATGACGGAAAGCATGATCTATACAAAGATGATTGGTACATCGGATGGAAAAGCAATGTTGTTGGCGCTCAATTCAGTCATCACGCCTGTGAATTCTACGGTGCAGACATTGCGTATACAGCTTTTGTATATTACAGCGATATTGATTGCTTGTGCGCTGATCATCGCATTGATTATTGCACGAAAAGTGTCAACCCCGATCATTCAAATTAATAAAGCGGCAAAGAAGCTTGCAAAAGCACAGTATGATATAAGATTTAACGGTCAAGGTTACCGCGAGATCGCGGAGCTTGCCGCGACGCTGGACTATGCAGCGCATGAACTCTCCAAAGTGGACAATCTGCGCAAGGAGTTGATCGCGAATATTTCGCATGATTTGCGTACACCTCTTACAATGATCACGGGGTATGCTGAGGTAATACGTGACTTGCCGGGTGAGAATACGCCGGAAAATGTGCAGATCGTCATTGATGAGGCGCAGCGGCTGACGACACTGGTGAATGATGTGATGGATTTATCCAAGCTGCAATCAGGAACGCAGGAATTGAAGCTGACCAGGTTTAATCTGACGCAAACGGTACGTGACATTTTGACGCGGTATACCACGCTGAAGAAGCAGGAAGGCTATCATATTTCATTTGAAAAAGACGGGGATGTAATCGTGGAGGCGGATGAGACGCGGATAGGTCAGGTGATATATAACTTGATCAACAATGCGATCAATTACGCGGGTGATGAAAAAAATATTGTTGTACGGCAAATCGTGGAGGAGGGCGCGGTAAGACTTGAGGTATGTGATGACGGTGAAGGAATTGCGCCGGATCAGCTGCCTTATATATGGGAGCGTTACTATAAAGTAGATAAGACACACAAACGCGCTGCGGTGGGAACGGGACTGGGACTTTCGATCGTAAAAGGAGTACTGGATATGCACGGTGCGGCATATGGGGTAAGAAGCGAGGAGGGTCAAGGCAGTACCTTCTGGTTTACACTAAAATTAAGCGATTCTTAAGAAAAGAAGAGGCGGATGGCGTTGTAGCAGCCGCCTCTTTTGATTTATAATATTGGTATGAAAATAATCATTGTAGAAGATAATCACAAAATAAGAAATGAACTCATCAATTTCCTGCAGAGATATGGGTATCAGACTGTAGGGTTGGAGGACTTTGATACAGTAGTGCATGATATTCTAAAGGAGAAGGGAGATTTACTGCTTCTTGATATCAATCTCCCTAAGATAGATGGATATTCTGTTTGTCGTGAAGTCAGAAAAATATCAGAGATACCGATTATTATCGTGACCAGCAGAAATACAGAGATGGACGAGCTGATGAGTATCAATTTAGGTGCTGACGATTTTGTGACTAAGCCATATAATACGCAGATATTGTTGGCGCGCATCAATTCTGTACTAAAGCGTGTTAATAAGAGTGTGGAACGGATCGGCTGCGGCTGTTTTTGTCTGAACCTGGCACGCGGTGTCATTGAGCTTGAGGAAAAAGAGATAGAGCTTACCAAAAATGAAATGCGTATTTTGAATACCCTTGCGTCGCGTCGCGGCAGCATTGTTACGCGTGAGGGACTTATGAAGGATTTGTGGAGCGCTAATATGTTTGTGGACGACAACACACTCAATGTAAATGTTAACCGCCTGCGCAGAAAAATGGAAGAAGAGGGTCTATCAGACGTGATCGAGACCAAACGTGGACAAGGATATCTGCTGCGATGAAGATAATGGATTATCTTAAAGACAAGGTATGGTTTCTGATTTTTGACGGTTTGATTATATGCGGACTACCCATGCTGCTTTGGTTGTTGTCGGCGGATATCACTTTGATTCTATTTTTTGCAGTGATATTAGCTGTGGCGACAATGTTACCCTTGGGCATAGATTATATCAGGCGTAATCATTTCTATCGCGGTCTGTTGGCGTTGTTTGATTCCCTTGAAAATAAAAACTTGATTGGGGAGGCGATGGACAGACCCTGTGTGCGGGAAATGATGATATTATATGATATGTTGAAAACATCAAACCGCGCGATGCTGGAAAAAATAGCCGAATACCGATTGGCGCAGTACGAATACCGCGAATACATTGAGCTGTGGGTGCATGAAATCAAAACGCCTCTCGCAGCGACCAAGCTGATGTTAGAAAATCATAGGGGACATGTTGCGGAGGCGATAGAAGAAGACGTTTGTAAGATAGAAGAACTGGTGGAACAGGTTTTGTATTATTCTCGGAGTAACACTGTCGAAAAGGATTATATGTTACGGAAGACAGATTTGCAGGACGTCGTCTTTTTGACAGCGCGTAAAAACGCACATTTGTTTATTGAACGACATATACGGCTGGAAACTGAGGTTGACGGTCTTTCGGTATTTACGGATGCAAAATGGATTGCGTTTATTATAAACCAGTTAATTGTAAATGCGATCAAGTATAGCGACAAAAAAGCGGCGACGATCCGTGTTACAGGAGAGCAGCAGAAAGATGACGTGATATTACGTGTCGCAGATAACGGGGCGGGAATACCGCAGAGTGAGCTTGGGCGGGTTTTTGATAAAGGGTTTACGGGCAGCAATGGAAGAAAGACGGGACAATCGACAGGAATGGGGCTTTATCTTTGCAAGAAGCTTTGTGCAAAGTTAGAACACGGTATCAGCATAGAATCAAAGGAAAATGTAGGAACAACGGTTACGATCGTTTTTCCAAAAAGCTCTATGATAATGATATAATGGATCAAAAAAAGCCGCGTTTTGCGGCTTTTTCTTTTTGTTTTCATGTCAGACAACACGGAGGCTGTTCTTGACTTGATCAAACAGGTCGGCAGATTGATCAAAATGATCGGCACTGTCTTGCAATTGCAGACAATATAGCTTTTTATCCGTCGCAATAAAGATGGTGCGCGCGGTAAACGTTTCGCTTCCGTCCTGCAATGTCCCTGTTACGTCAAAGGAGGCGGCAGGGTAACCATCGATCTCATAATAAACAGGATCCGTTGCGTTTGATTCTTTCATAGATCCTTTCAGCGTTTGGCTGATATAAGTATCTACATTCCGCTTAAGCTCCTGCTTCAGGTCGTCACTGCGATCCTCATAGTGGTCTGCTTGCGTCATGAGAATATAAGCGTTTTTCATTTCCGGATTAGAATAATAAAAAAGATAATTGCGCATGTCGGCAATGTCGCTAAAATCTTCGAGTTTCCACGGATCGGGAAGCAGCGAAGTATCAATTTGCACAGAAGCGCTTTTTGCAGGAGACGCTTCTGCGGAAGAGGATGCGCTTGACTGTGCAGACGTCTTTGCGGTAGGTGCGGCAGTGTTTGGCGCAGCACAGGCCGCTATCATCAATACAGAGAGCAGGCATAATGCTACTATAAAGAAAAGCTTTTTTCTCATAATTGGCTCCATTCCTGTTGCTAGATTAGCATCATTATAACAAAAAGACAGCATGGTAACAAATGAATATTTCGTGAATATAAATGAAACAACGAAAGAAACCACATAAAACAACAAAAACACAAAAAAGTAATTGACAACGACGCACAGAACGATTAATATAAAAGTATCAAAACAACGCTGTTTTTCGAGCAAATTTGTTACATTGTGTAAATTTTTGATTTTTTGGAAAATAATTTTTATAGGATAACAGGAAGCAGACAGATGGATAAAAGTGCGATCAGAAAAATTGTAGAAGCTGAAGTGGTTGCAAGGCTAATGGAGCAGACTGGCAGACGTATTGTGCCGGCAGCTGTATCAAACCGCCATATCCATTTATCGCGCAGTCATGTTGAACAATTGTTTGGAGCGGGGCATCAGCTCACACCTATCAAACCACTTTCCCAACCGGGACAGTTTGCGTGTGAAGAAACGGTCACGATACAGGGGGCGAAGGGCTCTATTGCGAAGGTCAGGGTGCTGGGACCCGAGCGTCCGGATACACAGATAGAGATATCGGCTACGGATTCCTTTAAGTTGGGCGTGCCGATCGTTGTTCATATGTCGGGCGAGGTTCAGGGAACGCCGGGATGTACGATCACAGGACCAAAGGGAACGGTGGAGCTGACGCAAGGGGTGATGATTTCTAAGCGCCATCTTCATATTTCAGCGGAACAGGCAAAACAGTACCATTTGCAAAACGGAGATACGATTAAGCTGCGGTTTGGCGGAGACCGTCCTATGGTTTTCGAGGATGTGCTTGTGCGCGCGGGAGACGGTCATGAGTTGGAAGTGCATTTGGATATGGATGAGGCAAATGCAGCATTGATCAAAAATGGCGATTATATGGAGATCGTGGGATAAATGGCGCAAACAGAGAATTGGGACGAACTTGTTCGTTCTATCGTGGACAAGGTATTAAATCGGATTGAGCGGGAAAGACCTCGTGACGAACACGTTGTGGGAACGCTTGCGCTTTTTACGACGTACGTTCCTTCGCCCAAGACGGCGAATGAAACTTTAGTTGCGCTTTATGGAGAAGATATCGAATGTGCGTTGAGCGAAGATGCGGATTTTGAACCGTTCGGATTTGAATCAATGCACATAGAAGATAAAGAAGATGAGAGATTGCTGTTACAAAAGGCTGCTTCAAAGGGGCGTATTGTGTTGGTAACGCCTAAGATCAATCTTTTAAAGCGAATTGCTGATGGTGACGACGATGGTTTCATCGAGCACGTTATGCTACGTTCTCTTTTATGGGGCAGAAAAGTTTGTATCTTGCTGGACTTTGACACACCGAAGTTCAAAAGGGGAACTTTTTTTGAAAAGATCGGTTCGGTGATCGACTCTTTGACATCAATGGGGATACAGGTTGCGCAATATCATTGCGCCGGTGAAAAGGAAGTGGCAACACTTACATTGGTAACGGAAAATGAGATAGAACAGGCGCGTCGGCAAGGAAAACATTCCGTGGCATGTGCGTCGGGTGCGATCATTACGCCGCTTGCGCGCGAGCGCGCAACGGAGCTCAACATCTCAATTGACTGATAGGAGAAAAAGATGCTGATAGGCAGAGTAAAAGGAACGGTTGTCAGCAGCAATAAAGCTGATAAACTGACCGGTTCGAAGTTATTGATCGTACAACCTGTCGATATCGAGACCTTTGAAGAAAAGGGTGAATATGTGATTTGTGTGGATGATGTGGGCGCGGGAGACGGTGATATCGTTATGTGTGCTTATGGCAGCTCTGCCCGCCAGACAGATACGTCCAAGAAATATGCTTCAGATTACAGTATTTATGGTATCGTGGATTATATCAACATCAAAGAGAAGCAAACTTACGATAAAGCAAAAGACAGTTACGATCCAAAGCAGGGGGAGAGGAAAACATGCAATTAGCAAGAGTAGTCGGGAGCCTTGTCAGTACTCGGAAATCCGATAAGCTGGAAGGTATGAAAATATTGGTGGCTGTTCCTGTTGATATGGATACTTTTGAAGAAAAGGGAGCTCCGTTTGTAACGATTGATGCGATTGGCGCAGGCGAGGGTGAGGTCGTGATGTGTGTAGGCGGAAGTTCTTCGCGACAGACGGAAACAACAGAAGGAAAACCTGTCGATAACACGATTGTAGCGATTATAGACAGCGTGGACGTTTTGGGTCAGCGTTTATTTGATAAAGCGGGGGACATTCAAAAAACAATAGAAGCATCAAAGCCACAGACAGAGGATGTAGTGGCCATAATAGAAGAAACTGTGAATACAATAGATACATATGTACCGGATACGGTAATGGAAACGGTGGTTGCTGAGGTGCGGGAAGAAGATACAACGGACAACTCTTTTGAGAGGGTGCGTGAATCACGGCGGGAACGAAGTAAAAAGAAAAACAAATAATATATTGTAATAAATTGGGATTTATAAGATAGAGAGGGTGTTTAAGCATGGAGTATTCGGATGTTCAGTTGAGAGAAATGATAAAAGAAGCTGTGCAACAGGCATTGCAAGGTGTTGCGGCGGCAGCTCCTTCGTGTGGGTGCGGTGGGTCTGCATGGATGTTTGACGATGCGAATCAGGCAGTTGCGGCTGCAAAGGCTTCGCAGAAACAATTAGCGGAGATGACACTGGAAAAGCGCGGTATGTTGATTGCCGCAATGCGTCAGGCGGCTTTGAAAAATGCAGAATATCTTGCGAAACTGGCAAATGAAGAGACCGGTTATGGCAGATATGAACACAAAATTTTGAAAAACAGGCTGGCGGCGGAGAAAACACCGGGGATCGAAGATTTGAAGCCGGTGGCCTTTACCGGGGATAACGGAATGACGTTGATTGAAGGGGCGCCGTTCGGCGTGATCGGCTCGATCACACCTTCCACCAATCCGACATCAACAGTCATCAACAATTCGATCAGTATGATTACGGCAGGCAATGCAGTCGTATTTAACCCGCATCCTTCGGCAAAACATGCCTCGCAGGAAACAATGCGTATTTTAAACGAAGCGATCGTGGCAGCGGGAGGTCCTGCTGCGCTGATCACGACGGTGAAAGAGCCATCGCTTGAATCGGGAAAGATCATTATGGAACATAAGGATATCCCGATCTTATCGATAACAGGCGGTGAAGCAGTTGTGGCAGTGGCGATGAAGACAGGTAAAAAGGTCATCGCGGCAGGTCCGGGAAACCCGCCCGTTATCGTAGACGAGACTGCTGATATCCAGCATGCGGCGCAATCGATCGTTGATGGCGCAAGCTTTGACAATAATGTTTTGTGTATTGCTGAAAAAGAAGTGTTCGCGGTGAATGCCATTTTTGATGCGTTGGTGTCGGCGATGGTTCCGCTTGGTTGCTATAAGGCGCAGGGGGAAGACATTCAGAAAATCATCAACACAGTGCTTGTAAATAAAGACGGTCATTACGTGATCAACAGAAACTACGTGGGAAGCAATGCTTCGAAAATCCTTCAGGACAGCGGGATCAGCTTTAGCGGTGATCCGCGGCTTGTGATTGCAGAGGTAGACAAAAATCATCCGTTTGTGATGGTAGAAATGCTGATGCCTGTGCTTGGCATGGTGCGCGTATCTAATGTAGATGAGGCGATTGCAGGGGCGTTTATGGCAGAACAGGGATGTCAGCATTCGGCGATGATCCACTCGACAAACATACATAATATGTCGAAAGCGGCATCGGTCATGAACACGACGATTTTTGTAAAGAACGGTCCTTCTCTTGCGGGGTTGGGCGTTAATGGAGAAGGGTATACGACGCTGACGATTGCAACGCCAACAGGCGAAGGACTTACAAGTGCGAAGTCGTTCACGCGTGCGAGAAGATGCGTCATTCAGGGAGATTTTAGGATCGTATAAGGGATAAGGCGAATGGATATCGTTGAAAAAGTACGTGAGGCGGGAATCGTTGGCGCGGGGGGCGCAGGGTTTCCAACGCATGTGAAAATCAATTGTAAAGCTGAATATGTGATTGCCAATGGCGCGGAATGTGAACCTCTTTTGCGTGTGGATCAGCAGATCATGGCGGTGTACGCGCAGGAGTTGGTTGAGGGGATGCGCGCGGTTATGGAACAGACGGAAGCACAGCAGGGTGTTATTTGCTTGAAATCCCATTACCATGACGCGGTCAATGCCTTGCAGGCAGTGTTGCAGGGCGAAGATAAGATTAGATTGCACCAGATGAAAAGTTATTATCCTGCCGGAGACGAGCAGCAGATGGTGTATGAAGTGACAGGAAAGGTTGTTCCTACGGGCGGGTTGCCGCTTGACGTGGGAGCGGTCGTTTGTAATGTAAGTACGATTGTCAATATTGCGCGCGCGATGCGCAGTGAACCGGTGACAGATAAATTTGTTACTGTAGGCGGTGAAGTTGAAAATCCGGCAACGTTTTGTGTGCCGATTGGTACGCCGATTAGCGCTATCATATCTGCGGCGGGTGGACCGGTCGATAGAAGCGAGTATGTATTGATTTTAGGTGGTCCTTGTATGGGAGCCTTGTCCAAAGACTGGGAAACGCCTGTTACCAAGACAACAGGCGGTGTATTGGTTTTTAAAAAAGATCATCCGTTGATTGCTAAAAAAGGAAACAATAGCAAGGAAGATATCAAGCTGGCGCAGGCGGTATGCTGCCAATGTTCGATGTGTACGCAACTGTGTCCGCGCAACGCGCTTGGATTGCGCGTGGAGCCTCATAAGGCGATGCGCGCGGCGGCAAATGCGCAAGGAGCGCTGCTTGGGGATGTGAATGGCGTTTTTTCTTGTTGTGATTGCGGTGTCTGTACATATTTTGCTTGTAATTTTGGTTTAAAACCTTCGAAAATGATGGGTATGTTCAAGCAGTCGCTTGGCGCGGTGGGAATTAAGCCGAAAAAAGAAGTGTATGGACGTGTAGACCGGGGATTGGAGCTAAAAAAGGTTCCTGTGTCACGTATGATTAGCCGCATGGGTGTGCAGCAATATGATGTTCCCGCACCGCTTGCGAGCGGTGTAACGCAGGTGGAAAGCGTAAAGATACCGTTAAAGATGCATATCGGCGCGCCGTCTGTGCCAATGGTAGGACAGGGAAGTGCGGTATATAAAGGTCAGTTGATTGCCGATATTCCGGAGGGCGCACTGGGCGCAAAGATTCACGCGAGTATTAATGGTACGGTAAGTGATATTACGGATACATATATTGAGATCCGTTCAGACGGAGGAGCAAGATGAATGCATTAGGTATGCTGGAAGTATTGAGTATTCCGCAGGGGATCGAAGCCGGTGATGCGATGATGAAAGCGGCACAGGTGGAGTTGATTACTGCGCAGACGGTATGTGCCGGGAAGTTTATTGTAATCGTAGGCGGAGAAGTTGCGGCAGTAAAGGAAAGTGTAGAGGCGGGTACGGTTTGCGCGCAGGATACGTTGGTGGACAGTATTGTGATACCGCATGTGCACCCCAATGTGTTTAGCGCAATCAACGCTTGCAGCGATATTGACCATGTCGGAGCGATCGGGATACTGGAAACGTTCTCATTGGCAGCGGCGGTGATGGCTGCTGACGCAAGTGTTAAGGCTGCGGATGTGAAGCTGATAGAGGTGCGCTTGGGACGTGGCATGGGTGGTAAGTCGTTTGTTTTGCTGACAGGCGATGTTGCGGCGGTAGAGGCCGCCGTAAAAGCGGGCGAGAGTCCGGATGAGGTGCAGGGATTGATGTCAAAAAGCGTTGTAATCCCGTCGCCGCATCCTGATATTATAAATGCAATAGTATAAAAAATCATGTTTGAGTAAACGGAGGATACGAAAATGGCAAAAGAAGCTTTAGGAATGGTGGAAACAAAAGGTTTGATCGGCTCGATCGAAGCGGCTGATGCAATGGTAAAGGCTGCAAATGTTACGCTGATCGGTAAAGAACAAATCGGCAGCGGATTGGTTACGGTTATGGTTCGTGGCGATGTTGGCGCGGTAAAGGCGGCGGTGGATGCAGGCGCTGCGGCGGCAAAAAGAGTTGGTGATCTTTATGGAGTGCATGTGATTCCGCATCCGCATGATGATGTGGAAGGAATCCTGCCACATATTGGATAAAGTACAAAATAATTGTAAAGTATAAACGTGTAAGGAGAAAAATGATGGAAAAAGAAGCTTTGGGAATGGTAGAAACAAAGGGTTTGATTGGTGCGATCGAAGCGGCTGACGCGATGGTGAAAGCAGCAAACGTGAAATTGATCGGCAAACAGCAGATCGGCAGCGGACTTGTTACGGTTATGGTTCGCGGCGATGTTGGCGCTGTGAAGGCTGCGGTAGACGCAGGCGCAACGGCTGCAAAAAGAGTGGGAGACCTGTACGGCGTACATGTGATCCCGAGACCGCACAACGACGTAGAGGGAATTTTGCCGCACGCAGAATAATCAATAAGGTGTTATACTTTGAAAATCGCAAAAGTTGTTGGTAATGTGGTTTCTACAATAAAAGATAAGAGATTTGAAGGCTACAAGTTGATGATCGTTGAGTATCTGGACCTGGAAGGTGAGCCGCAGGGCGTCCGGCATATTGCTCTTGACGGTGCAAACGCGGGCATCGGTGATATTGTTTTGACAAATAATGACGGCGGGGCTGCTGTCATGATTATGGATGACAAGGAATTGATTGCTGATGATACGATCGCAGGGGTGATTGATTACTATACGGTCGATGGCTGTACGAAAACAGCGAAAAATTTGTACTGATCTTTTCTTTTGCTTAAAACATGTGTTATGATACGGTATTCTGTTTATAAGAATACCGTATTATTTTTGACTGAAAATACGTGTTTATGCGTTGTTTTGTGGTGTATAAAACTTTTATAATGATTTTCATTTTTAACATTGACAAACTGAAAATATACGCTTACAATATAATAAACAAACCACATAAAACCACACAAATACACAAAAACTATATAAGAACATGATAGAAGTTATAATGTTTTAACACTGATAACAATGATAGTGATTTCATTGAGCAGAGGAGACGGGATGTATACTGGCAGAGTAGAAGGTACGGTGGTGTCTACTGTAAAAGATGAGCGGCTTACCGGCATCAAGCTGTTGGCTGTGCGCCTGATTGAGAACGGAAAAGATAAGAATCTGATTGTTGCCGGCGATGCGACACGGCAGGCCGGTATCGGTGACTTTGTTTATATGATTGGACGCAAGGAAGCAGCCATGATGTTTGGGGTAAACCCTGAACCGCCGGTTGATGTGGCGATCGTCGGATTTATCGATGATTATAACGAGGCATTATAGTGCGGTATATGCTGAAGAAATAAGAATGTTTTTTACGAAAGAGGAAAACAAATGGAAAAAGAAGCTTTGGGAATGGTAGAAACAAAAGGTTTGATCGGTGCAATTGAAGCGGCTGATGCAATGGTGAAAGCGGCAAATGTTCGTTTGATTGGCAAGCAACAGATTGGTTCAGGGCTTGTTACGGTTATGGTAAGAGGCGATGTGGGCGCTGTAAAGGCAGCGGTTGACGCGGGCGCTACCGCGGCAAAGCGAGTGGGAGATCTATATGGAGTGCATGTGATTCCCAGCCCGCATGTTGATGTGGAGGGCATTTTGCCCACAGTATAAAGTGTTTCATAAGTTTCATTAATATGTGTTGGAGTGACACATAAATGAATTGAGGCTATTCAATAAGGAGGAAAATTATGAAAAAGTTAGTTGTATTGGTACTCGCTGTTGCGATGATCGTAACAGTATTCGCAGGCTGCACAGCTGCTCCGGCAGCTTCAGAAAGCCCGAGCGCGGCAGCGTCTGAATCTGCTGCTGCTCCGTCTGAGTCCGCTGCTGCTCCGTCTGAGTCCGCTGCAGCCGGTGGTGACGCTGCAATTCCGGAAGGTGTGCAGGGTGGCAAAAAGATCGCGGTTGTGCGTAATCTCGCAAATGGCGACCATACACAGCAGTTCTTGGCTGGTTGTGTTTCCGAAGGTCAGTCTTTCGGATTCACGGTAGATACGTTTGTAACAGACGGTGATGACGCGAAAACGCAGCAGACAGTTGCGCAGTGCATCCAGAAAGGTTACGATGGCATTATCGTATCCCATGGTCAGTTGTCGTATTCTTATGACATGCTGAAACCGGCTGCTGATAAAGGCATGGTGATTTCGACATTTGATACGATGCCATTCAAAGATGGCGACGCAAATTCTGAATTGTTGGCAGGTGTAACTTCTACATCACAGGATGACCAGAAGTTGGCGACACTGTCTCTGACAGATATGATTGAAACAGTTGGCAAAAAGCCGATGAAGATTTTGAAGACATTCATGGGCCCTGGCGTACCGCCGCTTGACAGACGTAACGAAGTTTACACAAAGATGGAAAGCGAAGGTCTGATCGAAACATTAGAGACGATCGCTCCTTCTGACAGTGCAAACGCTCGTGGCGACATGACGACAAAGACGGCTGCTATCCTGCCGAAATACAAAGAAGGCTCTGTAGACGCGATCTGGGGTTGCTATGATGAGCTTGCGAAAGGTGTTCTGCAGGCATTGAACGATGCCGGTCGTAAAGATATCCCGATGTTCACAATTGATATCTCCAATGACGACATCAATCTGATGCTTGAGAACCCGGATGTATGGATCTCCACAGCTGCTGTAGACCCGAAATTGATCGGTATCGCTAACATGAGACTGATCGCTTTGAAACTTGCCGGCGAAGAGACACCGGATTATTACACACTGGATGCACAGCTTGTTAAGACATCGCAGCTCAACAAAGACATCACAATGGAAAACCTCAACACAGTTGTTGACGGCTGGGGAACGCTTGAGAGCATCTCTGATTTGAACACACCGTGGATGGACGCGCTTCGCGCACAAAGCGGTAAATAAACAAGAACAAGGATTGCGGATCTGATTTAGCAATCACTATCACTAAATGAAATATGCTGGCTTGCCCCGAAAAAGAGACACTCCATCTGATTCGGGGCGGTCAGTATAAATTAATGTAATAATTCTCTTTTTATTTTAGGCAATAGATTCGTTTGATTAGATGGAGATTCAATCAAAAAGTTTAATTCTTTATCGTTATGATAATTACACATACGATAGGCAGGTGATATGCAGATGGAGAACGTAAAAATAGAAATGAAAGACATTTCGATCGAATTCCCAGGCGTTAAAGCACTTTCTAATGTGGATTTCACAATGGAGACGGGCAAATCGTATGCGTTGGTAGGCGCGAATGGTGCCGGAAAATCGACTCTTATGAAGGTTTTGGCCGGAGCAAACACGCATTATACCGGGCAGATTTACGCCAATGAGCAGCCGATCGAGATTAGATCTCCGAAAGATGCGGTCGAGCAAAAAATCGCGATCGTATATCAAGAGGTCGATACCGCTTTGATTCCATATTTATCCGTAGCGGAGAACGTTATGTTCAATATTATGGTAAACGAGATGGGAAAGAAGCAGTTTGTAAACTGGAATGAGATTCGCAGGCAGGCAAAAGCGGTGTTAAAACGGTTCAATGTTGATATCAATGTCAATACAATCGTTTCAGAATTATCTCTTGCACAAAAACAGATGGTTTTGATCGCGCGCTGTGTAGCGGAAAATTGTAGATTTTTGATATTGGATGAACCTACAGCTCCGCTCTCCAATACGGAGACAGAGGAGTTGTTTCGCGTAGTGCGGGAGCTTATCCAGAACGAACATGTAGGCGTTGTATTTATTTCACACAGATTAAATGAACTTTATGAGATATGCGAAGAAATCACGATTATGAAGGACGGACAGAATGTTATCAGCCTTCCGCTGACGGAAGAATTGTCAGTGAACCAGATCGTGGAGTATATGCTCGGGCGTAAGTTTGACGAAAATTTCCCCAAACAAAAAGTGGAAATTGGAGACATTCTGCTTAAGGTAGATAATCTTACGGAAAAAGAAGAAAAAATTAAGGATATCTGTATGACCGTGCGCAGAGGCGAAATCGTCGGGGTATCGGGACTTGTGGGCGCTGGCAAAACGGAGCTTTGCAAGACATTGTTTGGCGCTTTGAAGCATAGCAATGGGACGATTGAGCTTAACGGGAAGAAGATCACGGTTAAAGATCCTCATGCAGCGGTGAAGAGCGGATTGGCGCTTGTGCCGGAAGAACGCAGAAAAGAAGGCGTTCTGATCAAAGATCCGGTATACAGCAATATTTCTGTTGCTGCCATGAAAAAATATACCGGTGCTTTGTCCGTTGTCAATAAAGCGAAGGAAAAAGAAGATGCACGGCAGTTGATCAAGGATCTTGGGATCAAAACACCGAGTGAAAACCAGAGTGTTGCGCTTTTGTCGGGTGGTAACCAGCAAAAGGTAGCTGTTGCGAAATGGCTGAATTCTGACGCTGAGATCTATATTTTTGACGAACCCACGAAGGGTGTTGACGTTGGCGCGAAGAGAGATATATTTGAGCTGATTGAACGTCTTGCGGCAAACGGAAAAGGCGTTATTTATGCTTCCTGTGAATTCAGCGAGATACTGGCGATCGCAGATCGTACATACGTTATGTATGACGGCAAGATCGTAGCGGAGCTGGATGTACAGGATATTGGTGAAAAAGAGCTTCTATACTATTCCACAGGAGGAAACTAATATGAATCCGAAAGAGGCTGCATTGCAAAAGAAAAGTAAAGGTTCTCCGCTTGATTTTGTAACAAACTGGGGAATGCTTCTTATCATTGCAGTATTGTTTATATTCTTTACAATAGCGATGCCGGGGATGTTTTTGACCGGTGATAATATGATCACAATACTGAGAAATATTTCTATTACAACGGTTATTGCGGTAGGACTTACGTTCTCGCTGACCGTTAACGGCATGGATCTTTCCATTGGTGCAAACGCAAACTTTGCAGACGCTTTTATTACGACGATGTTTGTATGGTATGGCGTACAGAGCATGGGATTGTCCATCTTGGCCACGGTTGTTGTTTGTTTGTCTGTTGCGGCGGTAAACTGTCTGTTGATCGTAAAATTGAAGATCATGGATATGATCGCCAGCTTGGCTACAATGTTCATCTTTCAGGGGGTTGCACTTACCTATACACGCGGCGGAGCAATCACAGAACGTATGATGCGTCCTGATGGATCGCAGGCACCCGGTCTCATTCCGCCGGAGTTCAAAGCACTTGGTAAAGCAGAATTTTTGATTCCGATCATGTTGATCGTAGTGGTATTCGCTTTCTTTTTCCTGACTTACACAAAGCACGGGCGTTATATGTACGCGGTTGGCGGCAACCCGGAAGCAGCAAGATTGTCGGGTATTTCTGTAAGTAAGTACAGAGTATTGGCATATATGTTCTCCGCAATCTTTGCGGCGCTTGGTGGTATTATGCTGGCGGCTTACATTGGAAGCTCGCAGGTAAAAGCGGGGGATGCGTATCTGATGCCGTCTGTTGCGGCGGCATATATCGGGTTCTCTGTCGCGGGGGCAGGAAAGGCCAATCCATTCGGTACGTTAGCGGGTGCGGCATTGGTCGGGCTGCTTGATAATGGTTTTATTATGATGTCCGTGCCATATTACGCAATGGACATTGTAAAGGGCGGCGTACTTGCCGCGGCACTGGCGCTTACGTATGCGCGTAAAAAGAACTAGTCATATTTTATAAAAATTCATAATACAATATTATACAACGGAGTTTAAAAACTCCGTTGTATAATATTACTGATAAAGGAGGCAACAACATGGCTGATTTCAGCAAGTACTTTTTGATGAGTACTGATAATGTGATCGAATATGTAAAAGAAAAGCTTGACATGTTTTCCGATGATGCAGTATTGCAAGCAAAGGAAATCGGCGACGGGAACCTGAATTACGTATTTAAAGTTTGGGAAGACGTGACAGGAAAATCTGTGATCGTAAAGCAGGCGGGCGTGGAAGCAAGGATATCGTCTGATTTTAAATTATCGACAGACCGTAACAGGATCGAAGTGGAAATATTAACACTGGAAGATAAGCTTTGTCCGGGGCTTGTTCCGCATATCTATATGTATGATCCGGTGATGAACTGCTTTGCGATGGAGGATCTTTCTGATCATCAAGTGATGCGCACCGCGTTGTTAAAGCACGAACAATTTCCTCAGTTTGCGGAGGATATCACAACGTTTTTGGTAAACAGCTTGCTGTTGACGACGGATCGAGTGATGGATTCCAAAGAGAAAAAGGAACTGGTCAAACGTTATATCAATCCGCAGCTTTGCGCAGATATATCCGAGCCGCTTGTTTATACGGAGCCGTATAATGACAACTTGGGAAGAAATCTTGTATTTCCTCCGAACGCGGATTTTGTTAAGAAAGAGCTGTATGACGATAAGGCGCTGCATCTTGAAGTGGCAAAGTTAAAATATGCGTTTATGAACAATGCGCAATCGCTGATACACGGCGATCTGCACACCGGTTCTGTATTTATCAAACAAGGTTCTACGCGCGTCATGGATCCGGAATTTGCGTTTTGTGGACCAATGGGATATGATATCGGCAATGTGATCGCAAATATGATTTTTGCGTGGGCAAACGGTGATGCTACCATTGAAGATGCAGGAGAAAAGGCAGACTACCTTGGTTGGATCGAAGGCACGATCAGCAATATTGTGGATATGTTCAAGGAGAAGTTTGTAAAAGCGTATGATGAAAATGTGACGGAGCCAATGGCAAAGACATCGGAATATCGTGATTATTTTCTGGATACGGTACTTGCGGATACAGCGGGCGTAGCCGGGCTTGAAATGAACCGGCGTACAGTAGGGATGGCACAAGTAAAAGATTTGACGACGATTCCGGATGAGTCAAAGCGTACGCGCGCAGAGCGTATCGTGATTTTGTGTGCGAAAGATTTTATTATGAATCGGACGCAATATAAGGCAGGCAAGGATTATATTAATAAGATCAAGTCTGTCGCTGCGGAAATCTAATTAGACGAGGTAAGGAAACAATGAAACAAAGCATTATGGATTATGATACGGTTGCACTTGATGATGAAAACAGCGCATTGGTGATCATTGACCAAACGCAGCTTCCGTATAATACGGAGATACTGCATTTGAAAGATCAAAAGAGTATTTGGGATGCGATTTATTTGCTGCAAGTACGCGGCGCTCCGGCAATCGGTGTTGCGGCGGGTATTGCGATCTATCTGGCTGCAAAGGAGATCGAAGCGGATAATTTTGATGATTTCTATAAACAGTTTGTAGCGGCAAAAGAATATTTGGATTCGGCGCGCCCGACGGCTGTCAATCTTTCGTGGGCATTAAATCGTATGGACGATGTTGTCAAAGCAAACAAAGATAAATCCGTTGCGGAAATCAAAGAGATACTGCATCAGGAGGCCGTAACAATCAAGGAAGAAGATACATGGGTATGCAAGACGATCGGGGAATATGGATTGTCTTTATTAAAGCCGGAGATGGGGTTGCTTACACATTGCAACGCAGGACAGCTTGCCACTTCCAAATATGGAACGGCAACAGCGCCGATGTATCTGGGACATGAAAAGGGATATAATTTCCGCGTGTTCTGTGACGAGACGCGTCCGCTTTTGCAAGGCGCGCGCCTGACTTCTTATGAACTTCATGAATCAGGAATAGATACGACGCTCATTTGTGATAATATGGCTCCGTCCGTTATGAAAAAAGGATGGGTGGACGCTGTGTTTGTCGGATGTGATCGTGTGGCCAGAAATGGTGATACAGCAAATAAGATTGGTACATCTTATGTGGCTATGGCAGCAAAATATTATGGTATTCCATTTTATGTTTGTGCGCCTACATCGACCATCGATATGAATTGTGAGAGTGGTGACGATATCCATATCGAGCTGCGTCCCGCGGAAGAAGTGACGGAGATGTGGTACGAGAAGAGAATGGCGCCGGAAGGTGTGAAGGTATTCAATCCTGCGTTTGATGTTACGGATGCGCAGAATATTACAGGGATCATTACAGAGTATGGGATTGCCTATGCGCCGTTTGAAGACTCTCTAAAAGAAATATTCAAGAAAAAAGAAGCTGCTGCTAAAAAATAGATTTGTTTTTGAATCCTCCGAAAACATAGGAACACAGCAAAATAAAGACGGTATGCCATGATGGTCATACCGTCTTTATTTATATTTTATACTTTCTTAATTCTTCGGGGATCTGTTCCGTAGAAGCATGCCGGACCTTTTCTTCCGTACCGTCGGCAAGCGCAGTATCATAATACCAGCACTTGAATTTAAGCGTTTTCAATGTGTTTTGCAAAGATTGAATTTGCTTTTTGACTTCATTAAGACGCTCATAAAACATATCCCTTCGTTTTTGCAAAGATGCGTCTCCCTCTTGGCACCAATCTAAAAAAGCCTTGATATCTTTGATAGACATCCCGCTTGATTTCAGGCATTCGATTACGCGTATGGTATCCACTTCCTTTTCGGAGAAAACACGGATGCCTCCTTTACTGCGCTCCATAAAAGGGAACAATCCTTCGCGGTCATAATAACGCAAAGTAGATATGGCAATGTTGGTGGTATTTGCAACTTCTCCAATGGAGTAACACATGATTTTCACCTCTAAAAATATTTTTGAAAAAAAGCTTGACCTAAACTTAGCTTTAGGTTCTACAATGATAGTATAACGTATGGACTGCATTGTCAATTTAATCCATACAATTAAGAAAGGAAGAAACAAAATGAATATGAACTTCCATTTTTATAATCCGACCAATTTGATTTTTGGATGCGGCACATTAAACAAACTGGGAAAGCAAAATATGCCCGGGAAAAAGGCAATGATTTTGATTTCAAGCGGAAAATCAGTGAAGCAAAACGGGGTACTTGAGCGTGTGATACAACAATTGAAGTATGCAAACGTAGATTTTGCCATATTTGACAGGATTATGGAAAATCCGCTGAAAGATGTCATCATGCAAGGAGCAGCCTTTGTGCGGGAGAATAACTGTGATTTTATCGTTGCGTTAGGCGGCGGAGCTGTATTGGATTCCTCGTCCGCAATCGCTGCTATGGCAACAAATCCCGGCGATTTGTGGGATTATGTATTTGGCGGAACAGGAAAGGCACAGCCGCTTCAGAAAAAAGGGCTTCCTATCGTGGCGATTGCTACCACAGCGGGGACTGCCTCGGAAATCAATGGATTTGGTGTAATATCAAATGTGCAGACGAATGAAAAGATTGGCTTTGGCGCTCCTGATTTGGTACCAGTGCTTGCCATTGTCGACCCGCAGCTTATGCTGACGGTTCCTCCCGAATATACCGCTTTTCAGGGGTTTGATGCGCTGTTTCACAATACAGAAGTAATGATCAGCAGCGGGATCAATATTATGAGCGAAACGTTGGCGTTGTCTGCGATTGAGAATATTGCAAAGTATCTGCCGCGTGCTGTCAAACAAGGCAATGACTTAGAAGCACGTGAACATGTCGCTTATGGCAGTACGATCGCCGGCATGGCGATGCAGCTTACCAGTACGACTGCGGCGCATTCGATGGAACACTCAATGAGCGCTTATCACCGTAACTTACCGCATGGCGCCGGATTGATTATGATTTCCAAGGCATTTTATGAATTTTTTATTGAACGTCATTCTTGTGATGCACAATTCGTAAAGATGGCAAAGGTCATGGGGATAAAAGGAGCGGATAAGCCGGAAGATTTTATTAGTGCCTTACTAAAACTGCAAAAGGATTGTGGCGTACAAGAGCTAAAGATGAGCGACTATGGATTTTTAAAGGAAGAAGCTATGACTCTGGCGAAAGGCGCGCGCTCGATGCAGGGTGCTCTGTTTGATGCCAATCCGTGCGAAATGACAGATGCGGATTGCGCTGATATATTCAACAAAGCATTCAGGTAAACACACAGGAGGAATTAGGATATGGATATCAAAAGGTTTTTAGAACACATGGATGCGAGGCTTGCGGTTATAGGAGGCTCGGAGGAGCACCGGTATATGACCAAGCTGGCGCATGACGCAATGCGTATTACTTCTCGGCTTAATAACACGTATCATACGCCGGAAGAGATCGTGGAGCTTATGACGGAACTGACCGGAAAAACTGTAGACGAAGATTTTCGAATGTTTCCGCCGTTTCACACTGACTGTGGAAAAAATTTAAAGATTGGTAAAAACGTTTTTATCAATTCAGGATGCCATTTTCAAGACCAAGGCGGTATCACGATCGGGGATAGCTGCTTGATTGGACACTGTGTGGTGATGGCAACGCTCAATCATGGGGCGGCACCGGAGGATCGCGCAAGCCTTTATCCAGCGCCTATTATACTTGGAAAGAACGTATGGGTGGGTGCGAATGCAACGATTTTGCAAGGCGTGGAGATTGGTGATAATGCGATTATTGCAGCGGGAGCGGTCGTTACGAAAAACGTGCTTGAAAATACTGTGGTGGGCGGTGTGCCGGCTAAGCCTTTAAAATCAATCGGGGATAACGAACAATGAAGAAACTCTTTGCGATTCCTATTTTGATTGGGATGGGGCTTATCCTCTCGTGCTGTGCGGCGTCTGCTGTTCGAGATGTTGAATCGCGAGTCAATGGGCAGGATACGGATAATCTGACGCTTCAGCGAATGGAAAAACAGCAGGAAGAGCCGTTGAAAACGGAGAAAAACTTCGTTTGGGTTGAGCTTTCTGTTGGAGGTGTGTCGTGTAAGGCGCGTTTTTATGATAACGAAACAACGCAGGCTTTATTCAAAAAAATGCCGCTGACGATTGAAATGCAGGACTTAAATGACAATGAAAAATATTATGATCTACAGGAGAAATTTCCTTATTCCATGACGGAGCAGCCTGACATAATACATGCCGGTGAAATTATGCTTTGGTCTTCAAATACACTGGTATTGTTTTACAAAACATTTGAGAATTCATATGGAGGATATGTCAGATTGGGCAGTGTGGAAAACATGACGGAGCTCTTACCAAAACTTGAAAGTGATGAGGTGACCGTCACATTAAGCTTGGATTAAATAAAAGAGCAAATACAGGAGAATGGATGATGAATAAAAGGATCTTGATTATATTACTACTTACAGTTATTTTAACGGTAGTTACAGGATGTAAAAATTTGGCGGATCCGACGCCGATTATAGATCAAAAAAACGAGATAAAAAACAGTAAGCCGACGGCAGAGCAGGGGGGAGCTTTGGAGACAGTGGAACGGAAGGAAGAAACTGCAGATGATGAAAACAAGTCGATCGTTGCGTATTTTTCGGTTACAGGCACAACAGAGCGAATCGCTGGCTGGGTTGCTGAAAAGACAGGTGCCGCTCTATATCAAATCAGTCCGGAAGTGCCGTATACATCGCAAGACTTGGATTATGGAAACGATGCGTCACGTGCTGTTACAGAACAAGGCGATATATCGTCACGTCCCGCAATTGCAAATCGACCGGAAGATATGGGTCAGTATGACACGGTGTTCATCGGGTATCCGATATGGATGGGTCAAGCCCCCAGAATTCTAAGCACATTTTTGGAAAGCTATGATTTTGATGGAAAAACCATTGTACCGTTTTGTACGTCCGGCGGAAGCGGCATTGGCTCCAGTGATACGGAATTGCATCGTCTTGCCGGGGATTCAGTAACATGGATGCAAGGGGAACGATTTTCGTCAGATACGCCGCAGGATATGGTAGAAGAATGGATTGACAGTCTGAACCGATTGTCACAGGATGCAAAAAGCATAGCGAAATTTGACTTTGAAACAAAAACGGTAGCGCTAAACAATGGGTACGAAATGCCAATTTTAGGGATGGGAACGTATAGCTTGAGCGATGAAGAGTGTTTTCGCTCCGTAACCGCATTGCTGGAGGCAGGTGGAAGGCTGATCGATACTGCACACATATACGGCAATGAAGCAAGCGTCGGTCGTGCTGTTCGTGAATCGGGAATCCCGCGAGAAGAAATTTTTGTGATAACGAAATTGTATCCGGATCAATTTGACAATGCGGATGCAGCGATTGATGAAGCGCTTGAAAAACTGGATATTGGCTATATTGATATGATGCTTTTGCATCACCCCGGTGAAAATGATTTACAAGCGTATCGGGCAATGGAACGGGGGATAAGGGAAGGAAAGATCCGTTCCATAGGATTATCGAACTGGTATGTGGAAGAATTGGAAACGTTTCTTCCGCAGGTCACAATTATGCCTGCGCTGATACAGAACGAGATACATCCCTATTACCAGGAAAATGACGTAATTCCATACATTCAAGAAAAAGGAATTATCGTACAAGGTTGGTATCCGCTGGGGGGGAGAGGACACACAGCAGAACTGTTAAACGATAAAGTCATTTCTGAAATCGCGCAAGTGCATGGGGTATCTTCCGCGCAAGTGATCCTGCGATGGAATCTTCAAAAGGGAGTTGTAGTGATACCGGGTTCAAGCAATGCGGAACACATCAGGGAAAATCTGGATTTGTTTGGATTTGAGTTAACAAATGAAGAAATGACACAAATAAATGCCTTGGATCGCAACGAAAAACATGATTGGTACTGATAAAAAATCCCCGCATGAACCATGCGGGGATTAACTGCGTACAGAGATCATTCACACTCGTAAAGATTTACGTCATGCTCCTCTAAGAATTCATGCCATTCTTTAGAAAGCGGTTTATCCACGATAATCGAATCAATTTTATCAAAGTCACAAATATTTACAAACGATACTTTATCGAATTTGGAATGGTCTGCAATCAAGAAAACTTTATTTGCGCGCTCGATCAGCAGTTTGCGTATTGCGGCAATATCTTCGCCGGCCTCCGTAACACCGTGTGTCATGTCAAGGGAACGGCAGGAGACGAATACCTTATCTACATAATATTCACGGATCGCTTGACGGGCGGTCTTGCCAATAAAACTATGATAGTTATGCTGTAATGTGCCGCCGGTCGCAATTAAGTTGATGTTATCGCAATCCGCTAAATAGTTGACGATCTTTAAAGAATCGGTAAGTACCGTCAGTCGCATATGTTTGATTTCATCGCAAATATAAAAGGCTGTTGTGGATGCGTCGAGCGTAATGGTGTCGCCGTTATGAATAAATTCAGCGCATTTCTTGGCAATTTTCTGTTTGTTGGGAACCAGAATGTTTTCGCGCAGAGACATTTTGATTTCGTTGACAACACCCTCCTGGATGAACGCGCCACCGTATGTGCGGATCAATACGCCTGATTCCTCCAAAGATTTCAAATCCCGGCGGATCGTCTCTTCTGTGACGGAAAATTGTTTGGCTAGCTCTGATACCGTGACGTTTTTCTTTTCTAAAATCAGTTCACGGATCTGGTTTTTTCTGGTTAATGCAAGCATTGATATACTCCTATGTTATTGTATAATCGCAATATTTTTGAAAATTATAGTCAACGAAATGAAATGTTTTCTATACTATAATTATACGAAATTTGTTGCGCTTGTAAAGAGAAAAGCGTAAAAAAGTTTTGTTTTCTAGATAAAAAAACGACTAAAACCAAATAAACAAAAAAAATATAACACAAACACAGAAAAATGCGGTATTTTTTATTGACAGCCTCGACAAATAAATGTACTATTATAATATCAAACAAAGAACTTTTACATGATTTGCGCTGTATAAGTAAAACAACATAATCAGCTATTGAATTTTAATATTTTTTGCAAACGAGGTAAACAAACATGACAAATTTCCCTTCGGTTTTTGAGGCAAAAGAAGAGATTTTGGAAATTGGACGGAGGATGTATCAGAAGGGGTTTGTAGCGGCAAACGATGGGAACATCAGCTGTAAAATTGCTCCCGATGTTATTCTGACAACACCAACGGGCGTGTCCAAAGGATTTATGAATCAGGATATGATCGTCAAAATGACACTTGACGGCGAAGTGTTGTCAGGGGATAGCAAATATATGCCTTCGTCAGAAGTAAAAATGCATATTCGTGCATACAAAGAGAACCCGGAGATCATGGCTGTAACGCATGCGCATCCGCCGGTCGCTACTTCGTTTGCGATTGCGGGCATTGGTCTTGATCAGCCGATCCTAACAGAAGCGATTATGGGCTTGGGAAGTATTCCGATCGCAAAATATGCAACGCCGGGGACGAATGAAGTACCGGACTCTATCGCACCGTTTTGCCGTGATTATAATGCGGTATTGCTGGCTAACCATGGCGCGCTGACATGGGGTTCGAGCCTGATGCAGGCTTTTTACAGACTCGAATCTGTTGAATACTATGCGACGATCATGATGTATACGGGCAACATTATCGGGAAGGCAAATCCGCTGAGCTGTGAACAAATCGCGCCGCTTTTGGAAACACGCGCAAAACTTGGAATTCATGGCGGCGGCGTGCCTGCGTGCGCGGTGCAGACGACAAATGATAAAGATGTTATTCCTGCGTCGGGACCGATGGGCGGATGTCAATGTGGCGGCGATAAGAACAAAACGGTATATGGCGGAAATGCATCCGCCGCTCAGCCGGTGCAGCAACCCGCAAGCGCGGAGATAGACAATTTGGTGGATCAGGTAACGAAAGAAATATTGGATAAATTACGCTAAGCACTGTTTCTGGAATCAGGAGGAACACAGGGTGAAAGTTATTGTAGCAGGTGGAGTGGCGGCAGGAATGTCCGCCGCTTCTAAAATCATACGGACACAAAAGGACGCGCAAGTGATTGTATATGAAAAAGGCGGCTATCTTTCCTATGGGGCATGCGGTCTTTCTTATTATGTGGCGGGTTATAATGACGACCATACAAAAATGATAGCGCGTTCTCGCGCGAAATTTGAGAGTATGGGGATCAGTACGTTTTTGCACCACGAAATTCTTGCGGTCGATACGCAAAACAAAGTGGTAACGGTTAAAAACTTGAAGACAGGTGAGACATTCAAGGATACCTACGATAAATTGATGGTGGGTACGGGTGCGGCAGCGATCAAACCACCTATTTTAGGGATTGAAAAAAAAGGCATCTATGTACTGAAAACAATGGAAGATGGGCTGCGTCTTAAAGAAGTCATGGCGGGATATGGAATCCAAAATGTTGTTGTTGTGGGCGGCGGCTATATCGGTATTGAAGTAGCGGAGGCGATGCATGCTTTGAAAAAGAACGTGGTATGTATCGAGGCGGCTGACAAAATTTTAGCTCCCTTTGACGACGAGATTACTGCAATTGCGTTGCGCGAACTGCGCGATAAGGGCATTGAAGTGCGCGCCGGTGAGAAGGTGACGGAGTTTAAGGGGACGGAGAGCGTTAATGAGGTAATAACAGACAAAGGCAGTTATATTGCCGATATGGTCGTTGTTTCTGCCGGAGTGCGTCCAAGTACGCAGTTTCTTGAAGGAACAGATGTAGCATTGGAAAGAAACGGTGCTGTGATTGTTGACAGGGAGATGCGTACATCGAATCCGGACATTTTCTCTGCGGGAGATTGTGCAATGGTGTATGATCTTGTGAAGCAGAAAAATGTATATTTGCCGTTGGGAACAGCTGCCAATAAATGCGGGCGGATCGCCGGAACGAATATCTGCGGCGGACATGATGTTTTTGTTGGAATGACAAGTTCTGCGGCGCTGAAGGTATGTGATATTGAACTGGGACGCACAGGTCTTGGAGAGCGCGAAGCGATCGAGATGGGTTATACGGTCGGCAGTGTAACAATTGAGGGAAGAAACCACCCTGCATATTTTCCGGGGATGGTTCCGCTTACGATCAAGGTAATCTATGAAAAGCCCGGTATGCGCATTTTAGGAGCGCAGCTTGCCGGAAAAGACGGCGCGGCTTTAAGGACAGATGTCTTTGTGGTGGCGATCAACGCCAACATGACGACCAAGCAGCTCGGCATGGTGGATTTGATTTATTCACCGCCGTACGCGGGTGTATGGGATGCGATACAGATCGCATGTAATGCGGCGAAATAAGCGAGGTAAATCGTGGGAAAAATTGTAAAGTTAGAAGAAGCCGCCGGATTGATCAAGGACGGCAGTGTTCTTGCGATAGGCGGTAACGTTTTACATAGGGCACCTATGGCGCTGGTGCGCGAAATTGCCCGTCAGAAGAAAAAAGAATTAAAGCTTGTGAAGACGGCAGGGGCGATGGATGTTGATCTGTTGTGCTTTGCAGGATGTGTTAAGAGCGTGGACGCGGGCTTTGTCAGTTATGAATCTAAGTATTCACTTGCAAACCATTATCGTTATGCGGTACAAAACGGGGATGTGCAGGCGCACGAGCATGCGTGCTACACCGTGATCTCTGCGTTGCGCGCTGCGCAGGCGGGGATACCCTTTATGCCAGTGAAGGGGCTTATGATAAGCGATCTGATCGATCAAAATGATTATTTTACGAAAATTACAGATCCGTTTTCAGGGCAGGAAGTGACCGTTGTGAGGGCAATCGTGCCGGACGTATGCATTTTGCATGTTGAAGAAGCGGACGAGCTTGGAAACGCAGTGATCACGCCGCCTATGTTTGAAGATATACTGATGGCAAAGGCCTCGCGCGAGGTGATTGTGACCGCAGAGAAGATCGTTCCGACGTCGCAAATCAGACGTGAAAATGAGAGGGTGCTGATTCCGCACTTTTTGGTGGGCGCTGTAGTTCCCGTTCAGCAAGGAGCTGCGCCATGTTCATGTCATCCTTGTTATGATATTGACGGGCGAGATATTGAAAAATTCAAGGCGCTTAAGACGGGCGAAGAACTTACGGAATGGCTGAAATCATATGAATATGCTGATCATGTTTCAAGGGAGGTTTACTGATGGTTGACAGAATAAGCGAACCGGCCCGCGATTATACAGCCGCGGATATGATGATATGCGCGATGGCACGGCTGATACAAGATAAAGATACTGTTTTTCATGGCGTTTCTTCGCATATGCCTATGCTGGCAGTATTGCTCGCAAAAAGTATGCATGCGCCTGAGGCGGTATATCTGAATATTCCGGGCGGTGTAGATCCGGATGTGATCAAAATCAAAGAGTATACAAGCGCCGGAGCGGAACTATGCGAGGATGCGGAGGCAATGTTTCCGTTGCAGGATGTATTTGATCTTTCTATGCGTGGCGGACTTGATGTTGCGTTTTTGAGCGGAATCCAGTTTGATGTGAACGGAAATGTCAATGCTTCGGTGATCGGTGACTACAAACGTCCCAAGGTACGAATGCCCGGTGGTGCAGGCAGCGCTGTGCTGATCCCGACGGCAAAGCGTGCGATCATCTGGCGGACCAAGCATGATGCGCGTACCTTTGTTGAAAAAGTCGATTTTGTTACAACCAGGGGAAATATTGATAAGATCGTTACGCCTTTGTGTGTGTTTCGTTTTCGTCAGGGAAAGCTGGAGCTTGATACGGTACATCCGACCACGACATTTGAGAATGTGCAAGAAAATACTGCGTTCTTGCTTTCGAAAAATGCAGTAGGGATAACACCGGCGCCGACAGTGGATGAAATTACGATTTTGAATCGTATCGATCCGCAGCGAATCAGAGAAATCGAGTTTGCAAAATAAGAAATGAATCATGACCGCATTTCTATAGGAGGTGCGGTTTCTTTTTGTTTTTGGGAGTACACAAACGAAAAGCTTTGGTGTATAATAACGAAAGACACAATTTTGTTATATTCTTGTAATGAAATATGCCTATCGGTGGAGTTTATATGAAAAAGAAGTATTTTAAAAAGAGAAACACCCACAACTTCTCTTATCGCACAAAAAATTTCTTTAAGAGTTTTTACTCAAACATAGCAAAGTGGTCTAAAACAAAGAAAGCTATATTATATGGTGGCACTGCTGCGGTGGCAGTGGCGGTCGTTTTGGTTGTTCTGTCCATAAATGGAGGACTTCCGACTATGGCTCTTGGTTCGGAGGATCAGCAAGCGGTCGCAGCGCAGGAATCGGCAGCGGCTGTCACTCCAACACCCGCGCCTACGCCTCAGCCGACCCCGGAGCCAACGCCTGATCCAACTTTAAAAGAAGGTATGGAGAACGAAGAAGTTGCAAAGCTCCAACAGAGATTGATGGATCTGGGGTTCTTACAGATCGATGAAACGACAAACTATTACGGACCGGCGACCAATCTGGCAGTGCAATATTTTCAAAGACAGCATGGACTGGAGCAAGATGGCGTGGCGGGACCGCTGACGCTTGCGCAGATATATTCTGAGGACGCAAAACCGTACACACTCCTGCAGGGAACAGAAGGTGAAGATGTGCAGAGCTTACAGAGCCGTTTGCAGGAGTTGGGATATCTTAACACTGCTTCCGGTTACTATGGCACAGATACGATCGAGGCAGTTAAAGCATTTCAATCGCGTAATGATTTAGGTGTTGACGGTAAGACGGGGGAAATGACGCTGAATCTTGTTTTTTCTCCTGATGCGGAGCCAACGGAAGAAAAGAAAAATGCGATTCAGCGGAAGGGCAGTATTGATGCATTTATCAATTCCGCCGCAGAGAAACTCGGCTGTAAGTATGTATGGGGGGCGCAAGGACCAAATACGTTCGACTGTTCGGGGCTGGTAACATATTGTTTGCGTGCGGCCGGATCGACTACCGGACGATATAATGCCGCCGGATTTTCACAAAATAGCGCATGGGAGAAGATATCGTTTGACAACTTGCAAAGAGGGGACTTGATCTTCTTTACCAATAACGCGGGCAACAGGGTCGGGCATGTAGGCATCGTGATTGGCGACGGAATGATGATCGACGCATCTTCCGCAAACGGTAAAGTCATTAAACGAACTTATGATTCTTCTTATTGGCGTAATCATTTTGTATGCGGTCGTCGCCCGTGGTGAGTAAAATAAAAAAAGTATAACATTAACTTAAAAAAAGCAGGAACCTTTTGTGCGTATATTACGTCTTAATTACAAAATGGTAAATAAGCGGGAAAAATTATGATATGCAGGCAATGTAAAAACTTGATCCATGAATATTTTGGCGGTGATGTGCGCGTAAAGAGCGATATATTGTCGCACCTTGCTTCCTGTTCCCGCTGCGAGCAATATTATAGACAGATGTTGAAAATCGACAGGCAGTTAAAGCGTAAGATCGAGCAGCCTGTACCGGACGAATTTCGTTATGCATGGCGAAGCGCGGTCAACAGGCAACCGCAAAAGCGAAAATTCCAATATAAATTTTTGATACCGGCTTTGGCTGGTGTTTTGTGTTGTGTGTTTGTGATTACAGCATTTGCTACGGGAGGATTCACGATCCGTTCACAAAGCAATGTTATGCTGTCCGGAGCAAAGGCCAATGAAGAAACAGGCGCCCAGAGCCCGGAAGTGGCGCAAGCGCCAGTGATGGAGGATGCGCAAGGAATGATGCCGCAGGATGAGCGTGAGGCAGAAGCATCGATAAATTCGGAATTGACGGAAAGTACAATCGACTCAAATGCCACGGCGGCACCGAGTGCTGAAAATGCTCCGCAAGCATCCGCATCATCGCATACAGGTAGCGGACAAGCGTTTTCGCTCGCGGTCGCTCCTGAAAAGATACAAGCGGCGAGTACGGATAAGCAGGCATTGTTGCAAAAGGCGAACGAGCTGGGCATTGCGCTGCGGGAGCAGGAAGCCGGTATTTTTTTAGAGGATGATGGTACGGATAAAATAGATCAGCTATTGAAAGAATTTGGACTCAGCCGCAAAAACAGCGGTGTTGATGTTGAAATAGTTTTCGCATGAACCATTTCTTTGAAAGGGTAAGAATGATGCAAAGCAAAGAATATGAAAGCAAACTCCGCTATATGATACTCACTATGCCGGACGGGATCGCGCAAGCTCCCGGAATTAAGATATTTGGGAGAACGCTCCGGTCTTTTATTTTTACGACAGATACGTCGCTGATCAAAAATACGGATGCGGACGCAGTAATGGCAGTGTATCCTTTTCCGCCGCAACCGGCGATCAATCAGGCGATCTTGCAAACGGCGAATATTCCCGTGATGTGCAGTGTCGGAGGGGGAGAGATCGCGGATGATAGGGTGCTTCATATGGCGATGGAGGCTGAGTGGAGCGGTGCGTTTGGCGCGGTTCTCAATCCGATTGCAGAAAATGAGCTGGTGGCTAAACTGAAGAAGCGTATTGATATTCCGACGGTGGTGACCGTGGTTTCCGAGCGTGAAGACATTGAAAGACGGATCGAGAGCGGTGCAGATATCTTGAATGTATCCGGCGCGGAAAACACTTGTAAGATCATTGAACAGATACGTAATAAATATCCTTATATTCCTATTATTGCGACAGGTGGACCGACGGACGAGACAATCCGTGAAACAATTGAATGCGGCGCGGATGCGATTACTTATACACCGCCGTCCAATGCTGAGCTCTTTCGCATGACGATGCAGATATACAGAGAAAAATTATAACAAAAAAGAGCCGGGTATCCGGCTCTTTTTGTTAACAGCTTATTATGATCCGCTGGTGAATTGACCTGTTGCGGCGCCGTATATGACAAATACCGCGAGGAAAATGACCAGACCAATCAGCCAGAATTTTACGAATGTACGCGTCGAAAGCCCCAACTTGCGCTCCACCGCGCGCTGGGTCAACATAACCACGGCAAAAACGATGACAAACATGTATTGCAACAAGACGTTGTCTGAGCCGGAGCCGAACATGATACAAAGCCATATTGCACCGCCCGCCGCAATACCTAAAATCGCTTGAATAATATTGATCGTTTTTTGTGAAAATTTGGAAACGTGTGTGATGACAGGAGTGGTATCTTCTTCTTCGGGTTCCTGATTGCTTTCTATTTCTTCGTTTTCGCTTTGAACAGCCAATTCGCTTTCTGTTTTTTCAGCCGATTCTTGTTGCTGCTCAACAACTTCCTGATCTTGCAATTTCTCGTTATCCGCTTCGCTCATGGAATACATACCTCACAATTTCTTTTTTAATAGCGATAATAATTATTATATATAATATTGAGTAGAAGCACAAGAATTTCTACAGAACAATAAAAAAAGATTTCCTTTTTGTGAGGATATCTGGTACACTAAAACAGTACACACATCTATCATTTTTTGAAATTTAAAGACTTCACATAAATTATTACATTTGGAGGTCTGGTTATATGAAAGAATACAATCCACAAGACATCTTGAACATAGCTGTTGTTGGGCACGGCGGCGAAGGAAAGACGACGCTTGCAGAAGCGATGCTTTTCGATTCCGGTGCGATCGAACGCATGGGAAAAGTTGAAGATGGCAATACTGTAACGGACTATGACAGCGAAGAGGCAAAGCGTCATATTTCCATTGGAATGGGTCTTGCTCCTGTTGAGTGGAAAAATAAGAAAATCAATGTGATTGATGTTCCGGGTTACTTTGATTTTGAGGGCGAGTCGATTGCGGCCTATGGTCTTGCGGATGCGGCATTGATCGTTTTAGGACCAAATGGGATCGTTCCTGTAGGTGCGCAAAAAGCGTATGATTATTGTGTAAAACACAGTATACCGCGCGGTTTTGTGATCAACCAAATAGATAAGGAAAATACGGATTTTAGCAAAACGGTCGGTGCGCTTGGTACAAAATATGGCGCGGCGGTGACGGCGGTTCAGATGCCGATTGTGAACAATGGCAAGTTTGAAGGTGTTGTCGACCTGATCGAAATGAAAGCATATAGTTTTGATGGAAAGTCCGTAAAAGATGCGGACATCCCGGATGGGCTTGCTGACGAAGCGGCAGCGTTGCGCGAGACGTTGGTGGAAAATGCTGCGGGCAATGATGAAGCTTTGATGGAGAAGTTTTTTGATGGACAGGAGTTGTCAAAAGAAGATATCCTCACAGGCATGAAGGCGGGGGTTTTGCAGGGAACGGTTGCGCCGGTCTTTGCGACGGCAGCGGCGGTAGATCTCGGAGTAAGCGTGCTTATGGACGGGTTGCTGACGCTAATGCCTATGGCGGCTGATATGGCGCCGGTTCAGGCGGAGGATGCCAGCGGAAAAGAAATCGAGCTGAAGAGAGATACGGCGGCGCCTTTTGTGGCTCGTGTTTTGAAGACGATAGCAGACCCGTTTGTAGGGAAGTTGTCTATCATTAAAATTATGCAAGGGACACTTACATCGGACATGACTGTTACAAACGGTAATACGAGCAAGCAGGAAAAATGTTCGAATCTAGGTGTGATGCGCGGTAAAAAGCCGATTAATGTGACCAAGCTTATGGCCGGTGATATCGGAGCGATTGCAAAGCTCCAGAACACGGCGACCGGAGATACACTTTGTACAAGCGCGTGTACGTTACGGTTTGCACCCATCGAATTTCCGGAACCCTCGATTTCCCTTGCTGTTACGGCGAAAAAGAAGGGCGAGGAAGAAAAGGTATTTGGCGGTTTGCACAGGTTAGAAGATGAAGACCCGACGTTCAAGCTTGTAAAGGATACGGAAACGGGTGATATGCTTGCAAACGGGATGGGAGAGATGCATCTTGAAATTATCATCAATAAATTAAAGAGCAAATTTAATGTGGAAGGTGAAATGCATGACCCGCGTATCCCGTACCGCGAAGCGATCAAAAAAGCGGTCAAGGCACAGGGAAAGCATAAAAAGCAATCGGGCGGACATGGTCAGTATGGCGATGTATGGATCGAATTTTCGCCGGTGCCGGATGGGCTTGCTGATTTTATCTTTGAAGATAAAATTGTGGGCGGCGTAGTGCCGCGCCAGTATATACCCGCTGTGGAAAAAGGTTTGAAGGAAAGCATCAAGAAAGGCGTATTGGCCGGATATCCTGTTGTAGGCTTGAAATGTACATTGTACGACGGGTCATATCATACGGTAGATTCTTCGGAAATGGCATTTAAAGTAGCGGCGAATCTTGCGTTTAAAAAAGGCATCGCAGAAGCAGGACCGGTGCTGTTGGAGCCTATCGTTAAAGTGGTTGTCACAATACCGGACGAGTATATGGGCGATATCATCGGAGATTTGAACCGCAGACGGGGCAGAATATTAGGAATGAACCCTGTGGAAGGGGTGCAGGAGGTCACGGCTGAAGTACCGATGAGTGAAATGTTTAAGTATGCCACGGACCTTCGTTCCATGACACAGGCACGCGGAAGCTTTAAGCAGACGTTTGAACGTTATGAGGAGATTCCGGCGCAAATGGCGGATAAGGTTATTGCACAAGCTAAAAAAGATACGGAAGAATAAAACACATGTAAAAGAAAAGCTGTACCGCAGAGCGGTGCAGCTTTTCTTTTGTAAAATGATTGACCGATATACGAGCTTTTTTATAGCTTTTATGTTAAAATAGGAACATTGGTATGAATCATAAAAATTTATATATATGGAGCGATAAGAAATGAGAAAAACAAAAATTATCTGTACACTTGGACCGGCTTGTGAGGATGAAAAAACCATTGAACGAATGATGGAGGCAGGCATGGACGTTGCCCGCTTTAATTTCTCGCATGGCGATCATGATGTACAAAAACAGAGAATCAAGAATATTCGTAAAATAAGCAAAAAAATGGATCGCTATATTTCCTGCCTTCTTGACACAAAGGGACCGGAAATCAGAATAGGGCAGTTCGAAAAGGGCTCGGTCGAGCTCAAGGCGGGGGATAATTTCACCCTGACTACGCGCGAAATACTGGGAGACGAGTCGATTGTTTCGATTTCGTTTAAGGATTTGCCGCGCGACCTGAGACAAGGGGCTGTCATATTGATCGATGACGGACTGATCGAGTTGCAGGCGACAAACATCACGGATACTGATATCACGTGCAAGATTTTGAATGGCGGAAAGCTGGGTGATAAGAAGGGTGTCAATGTGCCGGGGTTTTCGATCTCGTTGCCATATGTCAGCGAAAAGGACAAGGCGGATATTATTTTTGGAATTGAAAACGAGTTTGATTTCATTGCAGCAAGCTTTACGCGCACC
The DNA here is from genome assembly GCA_964494645.1 of uncultured Christensenella sp. Classification (GTDB taxonomy): domain Bacteria; phylum Bacillota; class Clostridia; order Christensenellales; family Christensenellaceae; genus Christensenella. The sequence goes on from CAZBSH010000005.1 coordinate 39,833, forward strand.
GAGCAAGATATTTTAGATATCAAAAAAATACTGGAAGAGCACCATAATAGAAGCATTCGGGTCATTGCAAAAATTGAAAATGCGGAGGGCGTAAAGAATATCAATGATATTCTGCGTGTTTCGGACGGGATTATGGTCGCACGAGGTGATATGGGTGTGGAGATACCGTTAGAGGACGTTCCGGTATATCAGAAGCGCCTGATTGATAAAGCATATACAGCAGGAAAAATTGTTATTACAGCTACGCAGATGCTTGATAGCATGATGCATAATCCTCGACCAACGCGCGCGGAAACGACAGACGTTGCTACGGCGATCTATGATGGAACGAGCGCAATTATGCTTTCGGGTGAAACTGCGGCGGGCAAGTATCCGGTAGAAGCGGTGCAGACAATGGCACGTATTGCTCTGCGCGCGGAAAAAGACATTGATTACAGGGAGCGTTTCGAACAGAACGATATCGATTGTTTTTCAGATGTAACAAACGCGATTTCTCATGCGGCATGTACGACCGCATATGACTTGGGGGCGTCGGCGATCATCACGGTGACAAAAACAGGCACGTCTGTGCGTATGACATCGAAATACCGCCCGTCTATCCCCATTATCGGTTGTTCGCCCGATCCTATCGTATGCAGGCAGCTGAGCATGTCGTGGGGCGTGATTCCGCTTGAGGTAGAGCAAAAGGACAATACGGATGAATTGTTTGCAACGGTAGTGGAAACTGCTAAAAACGCAGGATATTTAAAAAATGGTGATTTGGTGGTTATTATGGCGGGCGTACCGCTTGGTATTGCCGGGACGACCAACCTGCTAAAGGTGCATATTGTCGGCAATGTTCTTGTGAAAGGTATGGGCGTAAACAATTTGTGCGCGTCCGGTAATTTATGTGTGGCAAACACAGAAAAACAGGCGCGGCAGTTGTTTAAAAGCGGTGACATATTGGTTATTCCAAAAACGTCAAATTATATTTTGGATTTAATGAAGCAATCTGCGGGTATTATAACAGAAGATGATAATCTGGATTCACATGCGGCGATCGTGGGAATGGCGCTTGATATTCCCGTGCTGGTAGGAGCCGTGAGCGCGACACAGATCTTAAAAAGCGGTACACATATCAAGCTGGATGCGGAGCGCGGGCTGGTGTGTAATGAAAATAGTGAGGACTGATAAGTAGATATGCTGAATTTTAAACCGTTGGAGATAGAAGACAAACCTCTTTTTGACAGCTTCGTGCTTGTTAACCGTTACAGGCATTCTGAAGCGTCCTTTTCGAATATGTATACATGGCAGGAGGCGTGGGATATTCAGATGGCGGTGCATCAGGATGCGCTGTTTATCAAGATGTACAGTGACGTATATAAACCGTTTATGCTTCCGCCCTATATCAAGAACCTAAACGAATCTATCGCGCCGCATATGCAAATTTGTGAAGAATACATGACGCAGGAAAACGGCGTATTCTATATTAAATGTGCGACGCCGGAGATGGTGGAAAAGATTAAAGCGGACTGCGGTGACCGTTATGATTATGCGTATGATGAGTATAATACGGAGTATGTATATAACGCGCAGGATCTGATCGACCTATCAGGAAAAAAGTACCATTCCAAACGGAATCATGTAAATGGTTTTCTGCGCGATTATGAAAGTACGGTGGAACCGTATGAAGACCGGTACAGGGAAGACTGTCTGCGTTTACAGATCGAATGGTTTCAGGAAAAAGGCGGAGATCCGCGAGAGGCGGAGGAAGAGTTGTTATCCATTACAAAGGCGCTGGATCATTGGCGTGAGCTGAATTTTAAGGGATGCGTGGTCAAGATCAAGGGTGAAGTAGTAGCGTTTTCATTTGGGGAGCAAATCTGTGATGATACAGCGATCATACATATTGAAAAGGCGAAGGCGGGCGTCAATGGATTATACGCATATGTGAACAATGAATTTGTAAAGCGTGTATGGTCGCATTGCAAATATATCAACCGCGCGGAGGACATGGGCGTACCGGGCATCAGAAAAGCGAAGAAATCTTACAATCCGACGTTTATGTTGGAAAAATACGATGTGTTATTGAGTGGAGAAGAGAAATGAGCATCCATCCTTTAAACATAATGGATGAAAGCGAAGCAAAGAAGGTATGGAGTACTTGCTTTGGAGATACAGACGTGTTTATCGATCAATATTTCAAGAGCTTTGTGCAGTATCAAAAGACGATGGGATATTATGAAGACGGTAAACTTCTGGCAGATCTTTTTATGTTGCCTTTTTGCGGGAAATTGCAGGGAAGACAGTATGAAGCGGATTTTTTGGCGGGGTGTGCGACATTGCCGGAAGCCAGAAAGCGCGGATTGATGCGAGAACTGGTGCGGGTTGCCATGCTTGATATGCGAAAACGCGGGCAGGCAGTTACATATCTGCATCCGTTTCTGCACGCGTTTTACAGGCAGTTTGGCTATGAAACGATTGCCTATATTCAGCGTGAAGAAATCGTAAATACCAGTGTTGGGAACAGTGCGGCAAAGGTACATACAGTTTTGGATGATGTTCCTGTGAGTCGGATGTTTTTAGCATATCAAAAATATATCAGTGGGTTCGATAATGCGTTTGTTCGTACGGAAAAACGCTTTTACGATTGGATCGGGCTGTTATTTGCGGAGGATGGTCAGTGTGTTTGTATACAAGAGGCAAACGACTGCCGTTATGCGCTTTATTATCTGAACGGCGATACGGCAGAGGTTTTTGAGTTGGTTTGTGATGACGCGATACAGCGCGAAAATCTTCTGATGGCAATACCGGCGGGCAAAATTGAATATTTTCTTCCCGCAAATAACAATACCGGCAGCGAAGAAGAGTTTACGATGATGCGCGTGCTTGATCCGGTCGCGGTTCTTGAAAACCTTTCTGTCAAAAAAACCAAATTTACGATTGCCATATTGGATTCCTTTCTTAAAGAGGAGTATTTGCTGGAAGTAACGGCAAATGGTCATGGTAAAAACATAGTGATACCAGGTCGGGGATTGACGGATATTTCTCTTTCTATTGCTGCGTTTGCAAATGCAGCAGCGGGCGCTTTTCATCCCGAAAGCGCGTGTGCGGGCTTTTTTGAGCGACAAACAGCGGTTTTCTTTGAGACTTATTGATTTTGGTTGTTTTTTGTTGCTATCGTCACTTGCATTATCAAAAAAATAGGACTATTATAATATATATTTTATTTCAGGTAGGGAAGTCGTCATGTGGGGTATATTTGTAGGGATCGGACTTGGAGTCCTGCAGATCGTAATTTTAAAAAAATTGATCGCCATGATGACAGCGACGCGTGGTTCGACGGCAATCGCAGTTCCGGTCACGATTTTGAAGCTTGCGTTAATCTTGGTCGTACTTTTTCTTATGGCAAATTTTGTTTCGTTAGAGGCAATGATCTGGTGTGCTGTTGGAACGGCGGCGGCAATGATCGGTATCCCTGTCGTAAGCAGTATTATTACAATCAAAAAGTATAAGTATCAGCAGCATGGAGGTGAGCAGCAATGAATATACCCAGTGTCTTTCCTGAAAAAATGACAATATTTGGCGGGATACAGGTTAGTCAGACGCTTGTTGCCGCTTTTGGAACAACGATTGGCATTATCATATTTGCGCTTATCTTTCGTTTTGTTATTCTGAAAAATTTCAAGAGGGTTCCTAAAGGACTTCAAAATGTGATGGAGCTTATGGTGGATGGCATCAATAAGTTCTCTTTATCGATCATGGGTGATAAGGCAAAGGCGATCGCGCCGTATATCATGACAATCTTTGCGTTCATTATCTTAAGCGGTGCTTTGGAGTTTTTGGGAATCCGTTCGCCAGCGACTGACTTGAATTGTACGATTGGTCTTGCGGTCATTACGTTTGTATTGATTATTGCATTTTCGATTCGCTATAAGGGGGTTAAGGGGTGGCTTAAAACATATGCCGAACCAAAGGCGTTCATGGTTCCAATCAATGTTCTTTCATCATTGGCTGTGCCGGTCTCGCTTGCCTGTCGGTTATTTGGAAACATGTTTAGCGGGCTTGTTGTTATGGATATGCTGTATGGGGCGCTCGGCTACCTTGCGGTAGGCATTCCGGCGGTTGCCTCGATCTATTTTATATTGTTCCATCTTGGAATGCAGTCGTATGTATTTACGATGCTGACCATGTCATTTATGGAAGAGAAGCTATAATTGTGCTTAAAACCGCGCAAAGCGGTTCATAATATTTTTAATGCAATAAATGGAGGTAGGAAAAATGGATGTTGGTTTGATCGCAATTGGCGCCGGATTGGCTGTCTTTACAGGAATGGGCGCGGGAATCGGTATGGGTATCGCTACAAGTAAGGCTTGCGAAGCAGTTGCGCGGCAGCCGGAAGCGACGGGTAAGATCAATCAGGTTCTTTTGATCGGTCTGGCACTTGCAGAGTCAACGGCAATTTACGGATTTGTTATTTCTATTATTATGATCTTCACAATGGGCAAATAAGTAAAGCTAAGCTTATGTAAACAGAAGACTTTTTGAGGGATTGATATGGAAATCGATGTAGTTGAAATACTGCTTTACATTGTCAATATCGTAATATTGTTTTTGTTCCTGCGGTGGTTGCTGTATAAGCCAATCACTAAGTTTTTGGCGAACCGTACAAACGAAATTCAAAAGCAAATCGATGAAGCGGCGCAGAAGTATTCGGACGCAGAGCAGTTAAAGGCAAGATATGACGAGATGATGCATAACGCGCAGGATCTTGCAACAGAATTGATCAATAAGGGCAAGCATGTTGCGGATGAGCAAGCGCGGCAAATTGTTGCGGAAGCGGAAGAAGCGGCGGAAGAGATTCGTACGCGCACAGATAGGCATATTGAATCGCAAAAGCAGCAGGCAGTTGTTGAGATGAGGCAAGAAGTGACCAAAATGGCGATTCAGATTGCGGAAAAAGTTTTGGAACGCGAAGTGTCTTATGAGGACAACAAAAACATCATCAACAAATTTTTTGAGAAGGTGAGTTAACAGTTGGAATTAAAAGGAAAACTTGTTTGCGCAACCGAATTTACGCCAGATGAAATTTCTGCGATTGTCACAAAGTTTGAAAAACTTTTTGACGCAAAGATAGATTTTAAAATTAAGGTAGACCCTACGCTGATCAGCGGCTTTACCGCAACAGTTAAAAATATGGTCTACGACTTGAGCGCAAAATCTTATCTTGACAGGATGCAGGACTATATTGGCGAACATTCGGATCAGACAAGCTCGGAAAAAATTGAAGATATTATTGAAACGCTTAAGAAAAAAGTAAGCGGGGATTTGAAGGAAAGCTCCATCGGTAGCGAGCTTGAAAAAAAGATCACACAATATGACGTGAAGTATGACATTGCCATGATTGGGATCGTGGAACGTACGGGCGACGGCGTAGTTTTTGTGCGTGGACTTGATGGATGCAAATATGGCGAGCTGTTGCAGTTTGAAAATGAGGCATATGGTATCGTCATGAACCTTGAAACGGAACGTGTGGGCGCGGTGCTTTTGAACGGCGTGACAGATGTCGTAGAAGGATCTATGGTGCGTCATACGGGTGATGTTGTGAAAGTCCCCGTAGGGGATGCGGTGCTTGGACGTGTTTTCAATCCGCTCGGTCATCCTATTGATGGGAAAGGCAATATACTGACGGATGAAAGAAGACCGATCGAAACGCCTGCGCCTGCGATCATAGACAGGCAGTCTGTCGATACGCCGCTGCAAACGGGAATTATGGCGATAGACTCAATGATCCCAATCGGCAGAGGGCAAAGAGAGCTTATTATCGGTGACCGCCAGACGGGTAAAACGGCGATAGCGGTCGATACGATCATCAACCAAAAAGGAAAAAATGTAAAATGTGTTTATGTGGCGATTGCGCAAAAGGCTTCGACGATTGCTGAGATCGTCAACCGGTTAAGTGAGTTTGGCGCACTTGAGTATACGGCGGTCGTGGCATCTACGGCAAGCGATACAGCGCCTATGCAGTACATTGCACCCTATGCGGGTTGTGCAATTGCAGAGAGCTTTATGTATCGAGGCGAAGATGTGCTGATTGTATATGATGATCTTTCAAAACATGCGGTAGCATATCGTACGATGTCTCTGTTGCTGCGCAGACCACCGGGTCGCGAGGCATATCCGGGAGACGTGTTTTATTTGCATTCACGGCTTCTTGAGCGTGCTGCGAAGCTTTCAGAGAAGCTTGGCGGCGGGTCCATGACGGCATTGCCCATCATTGAGACAATGGAAGGCGATATTTCGTCATATATTCCTACAAACGTAATTTCCATAACGGATGGACAGATTTATTTGGAAACAGAGCTTTTTAACTCAGGGCAGCGCCCGGCCGTCAACGTTGGGCTTTCTGTATCTCGTGTTGGGGGATCGGCGCAGATTAAGGCGATGCGTAAGGTAGCAGGACCGTTGCGTTTGGAGCTGGCACAATATCGCGAGCTAGAGGTATTCTCGCAGTTTGCTTCGGATTTGGATAAGACAACGCAGGACGCGCTTACAAATGGCTTGAAAGTAACGCAAGCGTTGATTCAGCCGCAGTATGCGCCGTATTCGGTAGAAAATCAGGTCATATTGCTGTGTGTTGCGACCAATAAGCAGCTGATGGATGTTCCTGTAGACAAAGTGCGGGCATTCAATAGCAGTTTTCTGGATTTTGTCAACGCCAAATATCCACAGGTGAAGAGTGGGATTAAGCAAACGGGGCAATTGAATGAAGAGAATCAGACGTTGATTCTTGATGCAGCAAAGGAATTCAAGCGTGGTTTTTTGAAAGAAAAAGAAGTAGGCGAAGAATTTCCGGTAGCTGAGACGCTGGAGGCGAAAGTGAGCGTGGACGCGCCATGAGAAGTACGGCGGACGTGAAGAACAGCATGCAGGCCATAAGTGATACCAGTAAGATTACTAAGGCGATGAAGCTGATTGCAACTTCCAAGATGAAAAAAGCAATTTCTCGATATGACGCAAACCTGCTTTATTTTAATCGTGTCAGGAGCGCGTTAAAGGATATTTTAGTGCATTCCCATGAGCTGCATCATACTTTTTTGGAAAAGCATGAGCAAGGCAGCCCGGCTTATATTGTGATTGCCGCAGATAAGGGATTATGCGGCGGATACAACCATAATATACTTAATTTTGCGCATGATTTCATGACGGACGGGGATAAATTTGTCATTACGATCGGTCAGGAAGCGCGCGCGTTTTTCGAGCGGAAAGGTACGCCGATCGACGTTGAGTATTTGCATATTTCGCAGAACCCGACGTTATATGAAGCGCGTAATCTGGCTTCTGATCTTTCGATGCTTTACAAGAGCGGAGAGATGAACGAGGTATACTTGATCTATACAAGGTATTTTTCTTCGGTCAAGCAGGTTCCAACGGCAATCAAGCTGTTGCCTGTGGAGCTTAACGAGTTTGATGATATTGATACGGAACTTGATTATGATTGCGAAATGAATTATTATCCATCGCCTCACAAGGTATTTGATGTACTGGTGCCTCAATATATTATTGGATTGATTTATGGTGCCCTTATCCAAGCGTTTGCCAGTGAAAACAGCGCACGCATGATGGCGATGGACGCGGCTTCCAAAAACGCGGACGAGATATTAAATAAACTGGAGATCGAAATGAACCGTGCGCGACAGGCGGCAATCACAATGGAGATCACAGAGATCGTGGGCGCGATGGATGCGCTAACCTAAGAGGAGTTTTGAACTATGTATGATTATAAAATTGTGAGCGAAGGCGAGATCATTAAGATCACAGGACCGGTCATCGATGTAAAGTTTGAAGAGAATACGGATCCTTCGATCAATACGATCCTTTATGTGGAAAACGAGGGCGGCAATCCGATCTGGATGGAGGTTGCTTCGCAAATTGGCGAAAATGTGGTGCGATGCATTGCACTCGAAGCGACAGAAGGGCTTGCCTGCGGCATGAAGGTCATCAATACCGGAGAGCCAATCAAAATACCGGTCGGCGAGCAAATGTTGGGACGCGTCGTGAATGTTATGGGAAAGGCGATCGACGGCAAGGATGACATCAAGACAGAAGAGTATTGGCCAATCTATCGTCCGGCTCCGGATTTTTCCGAACAAAATCCTGTTTCGGAAATTTTTGAAACGGGTCTTAAAGTCATTGACTTGATTTGTCCATATGCAAAAGGCGGAAAAATCGGTTTGTTTGGGGGCGCGGGTGTTGGCAAGACTGTACTCATCAATGAGCTGATCCATAACATCGCGACAGAAAGCGGTGGATATTCTGTATTTACCGGTGTAGGTGAGCGAAGCAGGGAAGGAAACGACCTGATTAACGAAATGGCAGAAAGCGGCGTGCTGGAGAAAACAGCGCTCGCCTTCGGGCAGATGAACGAGCCGCCGGGATCTCGTATGCGCGTTGCGATGACGGGTCTCACAATGGCGGAATACCTGCGTGATAAAACAGGTCAAAACGTACTTTTGTTTATTGATAATATTTATCGCTTTATCCAGGCGGGTTCGGAAGTATCTGCGCTTTTGGGGCGTATCCCTTCCGCGGTCGGATACCAGCCGACGCTGGCGAATGAGTTGGGGGCGCTGGAAGAGAGAATCACGTCTACGACACATGGAGCAATTACATCGGTGCAGGCGATCTATGTGCCGGCAGACGATTTGACTGACCCTGCGCCGGCGACGACGTTTTCACATTTGGATGCGATTACAGTGCTTTCCAGAAGTGTTTCCGAGCTTGGTATTTATCCGGCGGTAGATCCGTTGGAATCCACTTCGAGGATACTTGATCCACGTATCGTAGGCGAAGAACATTATGATGTTGCAAATCGTGTGGTGCACACGTTGCAGCGCTATAAAGAACTACAGGATATCATTTCTATCCTTGGGATGGAAGAGCTTGCGCCCGAAGATAAGATCACTGTATTTCGAGCAAGGAAAATGCAAAGATTTTTGTCTCAGCCGATGTTTGTTGCGGAGGTGTACACCGGGATTGCCGGAAAATATGTATCTCTGCAAGATACCATCAGGAGCTTTAAAGCAATTTTGGATGGAGAAGTGGACGATCTGCCGGAGCAGGCGTTCCATATGGTCGGCAATATAGATGATGTAAAAGAAAAAGCAAAAGGAATGGAATAACATGGCGGCAGAATTTTTAGTCGAAATCCTAACGCCTGAACGATCTTTTTTTTGTGACAACGCGCAGTCCATCATTTTTCCAACAGAAGATGGTCAAATGTCTATCCAGAAAGGACATGAGTCGGAAGTTGTGACGGTTGTACCGGGCGAAGTGAAGATCAATACAGGAAAGAAATGGCTGATCTGCTCAGTGGCGGAAGGCTTTCTGGAAGTACGCCCCGATGAAACGATTATGTTTACGCAGGCGGCGGAATGGCCGGAAGAAATTGATGTAAAGCGCGCGGAACGCGCGAAAGAACGTGCGGAGGAGCGTATGCGCCAGAAGATGAGCGCTGAGGAATATCGTCGCAGTAAAATCGCGATGGCACGTGCAATGGCGCGTTTGAGCTTGACAAAAAGAAAAACTACGTTGTAGAAGCGTAAAAGAGACGAGGATAGACGCCCCGTCTTTTTTATCGAAAAGGAGAAGGCAAGAGATATGGGCAGGATCATTATGTTGACGGGTGGTGCACGCAGCGGAAAAAGCTCGTACGCACAGCAATTCGCTTCCGGCTACAAAAATGTGGCATATGTTGCGACCGCGATCAATACAGACGAAGAAATGCAACGGCGGATCGAGCGGCATAAGCAGGAGAGACCCGGCGAGTGGACGACATATGAAGAGGCGTACGATCTTACAAAAGCAATTGAGCAGGGAGAACATGACGTTTACCTGATCGATTGTCTGACGGTTTATATTACGAACCTGATCTGGGCAGAAAGAAGTGATTGGAACGAGTGTGATGTTGTTTCCGCTCGTGAGCAAGCAACGATTGAGAACATGGTGGAGCAAAAAGTGCGGGAACTTTTGGCGGTATGCGCCTTAAGCAAGGCTGATTTTATTATCGTGACAAATGAAGTAGGAATGGGTTTGGTACCTGCAAACTCCTTGGGACGGCTATTTCGGGATATCAGTGGCCGTGTAAACAGAATGCTTGCAAGGCAGGCGTATGAAGCATATTTTGTTGTGAGTGGAATGTTGTTGCTGTTAAAAGGTGGTACATGAAAAAATTAGGACTGGCGATCCAGACAATGACGCGATTGCCGCTAAAAAAGCAATTTGATGTTTGCTGCCAGGATTATGCTGACAGCGTCGCATGGTTCCCATTGACCGCACTTATGGCAGGAGCGGTGATGTGTGGTGCCTATGTGTTGCTTTGTCTGACGGGCATTCCGTATCTGGCGGCATTTGCATGTGTGCTTGCGGCGATCATGTTTACAGGCGGATTGCATATTGATGGGTTTGCTGACGTATGCGACGCTTTTTTTGCGGGAAAAACGAAGGAACGTACTCTTGCGATTTTAAAAGATAGCCGTATGGGTACGTATGGCGTGTTAGGAATTGTATTCGTGGTTGCAATCAAGACGATTTTGCTTGCCGGCATTCATCCTGAAAAAGCAGTATGGATCCTTTTGGCGATGCCGCTGTGTGGCAAGATACCACTTATATTGTGCGCAAAGTTGAGCCGATATCCGAGAGAGAACGGTATGGCAAAGTGCATTATTGAATCTCTAAAAACGAGTACTGCGCTGATTGCTATCGTGATCTGCTCGGTGGCAGTTGTATTCGTCGGTGGGCTGGCGTCAGGCACCATTGTTGTGGCAGGCGCGATCGCGACGGGTGCGATCATGCATTTCATTTCTGAAAAAAAGATTGAAGGAGCTACAGGTGATGTACTCGGAGCTTGCAACGAGTTGGGGGAAATCATATTTCTTTTTGTGATGGCGGTGATGATATGAAAACAAAAATTACATTTTTGCGACACGCGCAAACGGATGCGAACCGGGACGGGAATTTTAACGGGAGTCTTGATCTGCCATTAAATGATACGGGAAAACAACAGGCAATACAAGCAGCGTCAGTTTTGCGGGACCAAGTGTTTGACGTGATGGTCTATGGCAAAGCAAAACGCGTTGTAGAGACGACGGAAGCAGTAATGGATATGCTTATCAAAAAACCGGAAACGGTTGTGTGTACAAATGAGATTCGTGAGATGGATTTTGGTGTTTTTGAAGGCATGCATTACCGCGAGATATCGCAGCAATATCCGGAAGAATGGCAGCGGTATATGGACAATTGGCAGACATATGCTTTTCCGCAGGGGGACAGTGTTTCAACATACTATTCGGATTGTGGAAAATGGATCGGCGGGATTGTGAGGAGATACAAGGGCAAGAACATCCTTGTCGTGGGACACAAGGGATTTATCCTTAACTGCTTGTCCGCACTGCTGACGCAGGATGGCGGTGATGTACTGTCGCGTGATATCAAAAATGCGGAAACAGTGACGCTTACACTATGATGTCCTTGTGAAAAACGACAGAATAGTGTTTCTTTTTTAGGCATATTGTATTATAATATTTATGATTGTTTGGCGGCTGAGGCCGTTTTCATTTTAGGAGGGTAATGACGTGGAACACATCATCTGGAATAAGGAAATGGAGTGTGCAGACCGCAGCAAAATTAGGGAACTGCAGCTTGAAAGGTTAAAGCATACGGTAGCATATTGCTATGATAATGTTCCGCATTATAAGAAGAAACTGGATGAGGCAGGTATCAAGCCCGAGCACATCAAAACATTAAAAGATCTTGAAAAATTGCCCTTTACGACGAAAGAAGATTTGCGTGAGAATTATCCTTATGGTATGTTTGCGGTGCCGATGAAACAAATCGTGCGCGTGCATGGTTCGTCCGGCACAACGGGCAACCCGACGATCGTGGGATATACGCGTCACGACCTCAATATGTGGACGGGGCTGGTTTCGCGTATTGCATGTGCGGCGGGGCTTTTGCCTGATGATATTGCTCAAATATCCTTTGGTTATGGGCTTTTTACCGGTGGGTTTGGGTTGCATTACGGTCTTGAAAATGTGGGAGCGACCGTTATCCCCGTGTCCAGTGGTAATACCGAACGTCAAATCAAGTTTATGCAAGATTTCGGAAGTACGGTTCTGATCAGTACGCCGTCATATGCACTTTATTTGGGAGAAACGGCACAGAAGATGGGCGTGGACTTCAAAAAGCTCAAACTGCGGCTGGGTTTATTCGGCGGCGAAGGTCATACCAAGGAGATGCAAAAGCAGATCGAAAAATACTTAAATATTACAGATACAGAAAATTATGGATTGTCAGAAGTGATCGGTCCGGGCTTCTCTGGAGAGTGTTACAAACAAAACGGGATGCATATCGCGGACGATGAGTTTATTTCAGAGGTAATCGACCCGGATACGGGGGAGGTGCTGCCAATGGGAGAACGTGGTGAGCTTGTAATTACGAGCCTGACCAAAGAAGCGCTGCCCATCCTGCGTTACCGCACCAAGGATATTACGCGTTTGTTCGATGAACCATGCCCGTGTGGACGTACGACAACGCGTATGGAAAAGGTATCGGGACGTACGGACGATATGCTGATCATCCGCGGAGTCAATGTATTTCCGTCGCAGATCGAAGGCGTTCTTTTGGGAATGGAAGATGTTGCGCCGCATTATGAGATCGTGCTAACAACGGAAAAGCACCTTGATCGTATTGAGGTAAAGGTGGAAGTTGCGGATGAAAAGCTGCTGACCAGCTATAAGGCGTTGGAAACGCTTAAGGAAAGCATCGCGCACAATATCTTCACGGTGCTCAACATGCATGTAAAGGTCACATTAGCAGAGCCGCAGTCACTAAAGAGGTTTGAAGGTAAGGCGCAGAGAGTCACAGACCTGCGTACGAATGAATAGATGGAAGAGGAAGACAAAGTACATGAAGAAGATTATGCTTGGAAACGAAGCGTACGCACAGGGAGCTTATGAAGGCGGCGTTAATGTCGTCTCATCTTATCCCGGCACGCCGAGTACGGAAGTAACAGAAAATATCGTCCGGTATGACGAGGTGTATGCTGAATGGGCGCCAAACGAAAAAGTTGCGCTCGAGGTTGCGGCGGGGGCCTGCTATGGCGGAGCGCGCGCGTTGTGCTGTATGAAGCATGTAGGATTGAACGTAGCGGCTGATCCGCTTTTTACAGCGTCTTATACCGGCGTAAATGGCGGGTTGGTGATTTTGGTGGCGGACGACCCGGGGATGCACTCCAGCCAGAACGAGCAGGATTCGCGTTTTTATGCGCGCAGTTCCCATGTTCCGATGTTAGAACCGGCGGATAGCATGGAAGCAAAGGAATTTATGAAATATGCTTTTTCGCTTAGCGAGCAGTTCGATACGCCTGTGCTTTTGCGTTCCAATACACGGATATCGCATTCGCGCGGAATCGTGGAAACAGGCGAGCGGGTGCAGGCGCCGCTCAAGGAATATCAAAAGGATATCAAAAAATACGTTATGATGCCGGGAATGGCAAAAGCACGCCATATCGTGGTAGAGCAGCGTATGAAGGACATGGAAGTTTTTGCGGAAACGTGCGAGTTGAATCGTACGGAGTATTTGAGCGATGAGATCGGCGTGATCACAAGTGGAACCTGTTATAACTACGTCAAAGAAGCATTGCCCAATGCAAGCGTTCTAAAGCTTGGTATGGTTTATCCGCTGCCTCAAAAAAGGATCAGTGAATTCGCCTCCAAGGTCAAAACTTTGTATGTGATCGAGGAGCTGGAGCCGTTCTTTGAAAACCAGATCCGTGTGATGGGGATTCCCGTACGGGGGAAAGAACTCTTTACTGTGCAGGGCGAATATTCTGTCAATATGATCAAAGAAAAAATTTGCGGTGAAACGTGCGTACCCATAAAGACAGAGGCGCTTCCTATGAGACCGCCGGTACTTTGCCCGGGATGTCCGCATCGCGCCGTATATTATATGTTCAATAAATTAAAGCTTACCGCTATGGGGGATATTGGGTGTTATACCCTGGGAGCGGGTGCGCCCTTGAACGCGATTGATACAACGCTTTGTATGGGTGCCTCGATCGGTATGGCGCACGGCATTGAAAAAGCACGCGGCGAGAAATTTGCGCGTAAGTTGGTGAGTGTTATTGGCGACAGTACGTTCATGCATTCGGGAATCACGGGTCTGATCAATATGCTGTATAACGGCGCGACCTCTACGGTAATGATCCTTGACAATTCCACAACGGGTATGACAGGGCATCAGGATCACCCGGCTACGGGCAAGAACGCGAAAGGCGATCCTGCGCCAATGGTGAATATTGAAAAATTGGTAGAGACGATCGGCGTAAAGAATGTCAGAGTGCTTGATCCGTTTGATTTGCCGGAGCTCGAAAAGGCTCTGAAGGAGGAGACACAGCGTGAGGAGTTGTCGGTGATTATCACACGGCGTCCGTGTGTGCTGATAGACAAGGCTTCCATCAAGGATTCTTTATGCGTTTCTGACACGTGCAAAAATTGTGGAGTATGTATGAAGCTTGGCTGTCCTGCAATTGTCAAAGGAGAAAACAAAGTACACATCGATGCATCACTTTGTATCGGGTGTGGATTATGCGCGGACGTTTGTCCGTTCCACGCGATCGGAGGTGCGGCAGAATGAAGAGTATTGTAATTGCCGGAGTAGGCGGGCAGGGAACGCTGCTCACAAGCATGGTATTTGGGCAGATCGCCCTTAAGCTTGGCTATGATGTAAAGCTTTCGGAGGTTCACGGCATGGCACAACGCGGCGGAAGTGTCGTGACTTATGTGCGGATTGGTGATCAGGGAGAGAAGATATATTCTCCTGTGATCGACGAATGCGGTGCCGATATCTTACTTGCGTTTGAGCAGTTGGAAGGATTACGATGGCTTCCTTATGTAAAGCCGGATTGCGGAAAAGTGTATTGTAATACGCAGCAGATATTGCCTATGCCTGTTATTACAGGCGCGATGGAGTATCCGCAAAATATTCCTGAAAAAATAAAAGGCTTTTTTGAGGACGCGGTTTTTGTGGACGCGCTTGCGCTGGCAAATGAGGCGGGCAATTTGAAGGCAGTCAATACTGTTCTTCTAGGTGTGCTTGCAAAAAACATGGAAATTGGCAAAGAAATATGGCTGGATGCTATCCGCGCGGTGGTGAAGCCGAAATTTATTGCTATGAATGAAAAAGCATTTGAGCTTGGCTATAACCTTTAAGCGATACGCAAAGAAAACAGGAGGGCGACCGATATGCTGATCAAACAAATTTCAGTATTTGTGGAAAACAAAAAGGGCAGGCTGTACAGTCTGACAAAAGCACTTGCTGACAATGGAATAGACTTGAAGGCGTTGAGCATTTCGGATACTTCGGAATTTGGCATTTTGCGCAGCATTGTGAACGATCCAAATAAGGCTCTGAAGGTTGTGAAGGACGCGGGCTTTACCGCGAGCGTGACCGAGGTGCTGGGCATTGAAGTGCAAGATGAGCCGGGCGGGTTGGCCAAGGTGCTCGATATATTGAATCAGAATGATATCAGTGTTGAGTATCTGTATTCGTTTGTGGGAACACGCAGCGATAACGCGTTGATTATTTTCCGTGTAGAAGAAACGGAAAAAGCTTTTGAATTATTAAAAGGATCCGGGCTCAAAATTTTGACGGAAGAAATGATTTACAACATCTGAGGTTATATTTTGTATAGAAAAACATATGCGCGGATACGCCTTGAAAATCTTGAGAAGAACATCAAAAATGCGATAGGGCATTTGCCAAATGACTGTGTGCTTGCGGCGGTTGTTAAGGCTGACGCTTATGGGCACGGTGCGCTTATGTGCGCGCGCGCAGCACAGAATGCCGGAGCAGGGATGCTGGCAGTGGCATTGGCGGAGGAAGCTATTGTATTGCGTGAGGCGGGCATAACACTTCCAATCATGATTATCGGGCGATCGAATGCTGAGCAACTTAAACTGGCGGTGCAGCTTGAACTCGAACCATGTGTGTTTACGCCCGAAGAGCTTACGTTCCTACAATCAGAAGCGCTGAAATCAGGAAAAACGATCAAGGCGCATTTGAAAGTTGATACGGGGATGAGCAGGATCGGATTGCGCAGCATGGAAGAACTGGATGGCTTTTTGGATGTGCTGGAATGCTGTGACCGTGTCATGTTGAATGGTATATTTACACATTTTGCAAACAGCGACGCTTCAAACAAAGAACATGCAAACAAACAGCACGAAATGTTTATGCGCTATGTAGAGCGACTGTACGCGCGCGGACTTCGACCGATGATACACGCGGATAACAGTGCGGGAACGATAGATTTGCCGCAGTATGGTCACGATATGGTGCGTTACGGTATTTCGATGTATGGCTATTATGCTTCCGCATATGTTTGCAGAAGCGAAGTGGAATTGTCGCCGGTGATGGAAGTATTTGCGGAGATCTCTCATGTAAAGACGATACCGGCAGGCACTTGCGTCGGGTATGGAAGCACCTTTACCACAACGCGGGAGACAAAGATAGCAACGGTGCAGATTGGTTATGGCGACGGTTATAACAGGCTGCTGTCGAATACGGGACGTATGATCGTGACAACAAAAAAAGGATCTTATTATGCGCCGATTATTGGGCGCGTATGTATGGATCAAACGATGATCGACGTAACAGATGCAGAAGGAAGTATAGCGGCAGGGGATGAAGCAATCGTGCTTGGACAAGCCGGGGACAAAAAAATAGATGCAGATGAGATCGCAAAGCTTTGCGGTACAATCAGTTATGAAGTGCTGCTGGACTTCAACGCACGTGTCCCACGTATCTATAACGATTAATGGAGAAGAATATGACAAAGCAGGAAATACGCGAAAAAATATTGGATATGCGCAGAAGCCTGACGTCGAAATACATTGAGGATGAGTCTGCAAAAGCGGTGGACCGTCTGTTGAATTTACCGGTGTTGAAAGATATCAAGAATGTACTGGTGTACAGTGATTTTGATGGTGAGATAAAGACAGCGGCGCTTACGGGCTGGTTGCTGTATCATGGTGCGCAGGTGTTTTTGCCGGTGATACATGAAAAAGAAATGTATGCGGCGAATATCAAAAGCGCGGTGCTAGAATTAAGTGGATTTGGCGTTGCACAGCCAAAATTTAATGAAGCGCAAATAATAGAGCCGGAAAAACTTGATCTGATTATTTTGCCGGGGGTGGCGTTTGACAGATCTTTGAATCGTATCGGCTTTGGCGGCGGATATTACGATGTTTTTTTGAAACATGCAACGCAAGCAAAAAAAATTGCGCTGGCGTATGATTTTCAGGTGCTGGATCAGATTGTATGTGAGGCGCACGATGTAAAAATGGATATGATCGTTACGCCGGATGAAACAGTTTTATGACAAGGATCATTGCCGGTGAAAAAAGGGGAACACTGCTGCAAACGCCGGCAGGGGACAGAACACGACCGACGACAGACCGTGTACGCGAGGCGTTGTTTGGGTGTATTCAGTTCGATATTGCGGGTGCGGCTGTTCTTGATCTTTTTGCAGGAAGCGGCGCGCTTGGGCTAGAGGCGTTGTCGCGCGGAGCTGCTCATGCTGTTTTTTGCGACAGGTATGATGAAACTGTGAAAATTATCAACGGGAATATTGCAAAACTTGGCTATGCAGCGCGGTCTCAAGTGATAAAAAATGACTATATTCATGCAATTAAAGTATTTCAAAATACGAAAAAGTTTGATATAGTATTGGTAGACCCGCCATATCAAAGCGGTTATTACGCTGATGTATTTGAGTTGTTGGTCGAAAAAAATGCATTGAATCGGGGGGCTGTTCTTGTGACGGAGAGTGAAGAGCCTGTACAGATTGTGACCAACGGATATCATATGTATAAAAATAAGCGTTACGGGAGAACGTATTTGACGTTTTTCAGATGGGATAAAGAATAAATGGAATCGTGTGTGTACCCGGGAAGCTTTGATCCGATTACAAAAGGGCATTTGGATATTGTGGAGCGTTCTAGCGCGATTTTTTCTACTGTTTATGTTGGTGTGCTGAACAATGTCGCGAAGAAGTGTATGTTCAGTGTGCAAGAGCGTGTGGAGATGGTAAAGGCGGCGACGCAGCATATTAAAAATATTCAAGTGGTCGCCTTTGATGGGCTGTTGGTCGATCTTTTAAAGGAGCTTGGCGCGCGGGTCATTATCAGGGGGCTGAGAACAGGTGCAGACCTTGAAATAGAACAACAATATGCGTATATCAACGGAAACTTGCTTGAGGGGACGGAAACATTTGCTTTGCTGTCCCGACCGGAAACGCATTACATTAGTTCCACTGCTGTAAGAGAATTGATTACTTTTCATGCGGATGTTTCGGACTATGTTCCGGAAAAAATACTCAGCATGATCGACAAAGGAGAATAATACATGAAGATTTTCGATTTACTAGACGAAATTTCAGACGAGATAGAAAACGGTAGAAAATCTCTGTTTGGCAATAAAAAAACGATTGAGGTTGATTTTGTGATGGAAATACTGAACGAAATCAAAGAAAGTATCCCTGAAGATTTGCTGTATGCACAAGAAGTGTTGGGACACAAGCAGGAGATCATCAATCAGGCGCAGGAAAAAGCAAAAACTATTTTAGACGGGGTGGATAATCGTCTGGCAGAGCTGATCGAAGAACATCGTGTTACGCAGCTCGCGTACGAAAAGTCGAACAGGATGATCGATATGGCGCAAAAACAGGCATACGAGATTCGCGTGAACGCAAACGACTATGCTGTTAATGTGCTGGAAGACCTTTCGTCTTATATGCGGGAATATATGGATATCATCAAGGAAAACAAATCCAACTTTATTAACAAGAAAAACAAAGATCAGGCGGAATTTTGATGTAAGCGTTTAAAAACCTGTGGAATATGGTATAAAATCTTTATGTTGGTGACGATATAAAGATTTTTTCTTTTCGATGTATAGGGAGTAATGGACATGAATAAAAAAATCGGTTTGGCATTGGGCGGCGGTTCGGCGAGAGGGTTTGCTCATATTGGAGTGTTGAAAGTATTGATGGAAAACAATATTCCGTTTGATTGTATCGCAGGGTGTAGTATGGGTTCGCTTATTGGGGGCATATATGCTGCTGAGGGTAACCTTGAAACGCTGGAAAACCTTGCGATCGTGTTTGATTCAAAAAAATATTTTGATATTACGCTGTCTACGTCGGGATATGTCAAAGGAAACAAGGTGCAAGACTTGCTCAAACTGATGACAAAAAATATCAATATTGAGAAAACGGCGATCCCGTTTAGTTGTATTGCCACTTGCGTGGAAGATGCAAAATTGCGCCGGTTTACCAGCGGACCGATCCATGAAGCGATTCGTGCAAGCATATCTATCCCCGGACTGTTTACACCTTACGAGATAGATGGCAAAACCTATATTGATGGTGGGGTCATTGATAGGACAGCGATTCGCGCCACACGTGAAATGGGTGCGGATATCGTCATCGCGGTCGATGTTTCTTACCGCGGCGAACCGTTAGAAAAGCCAAAAACGGTGGTGGATGT
>CAZBSH010000006.1:0-58631 GCA_964494645.1 uncultured Christensenella sp.
GTTTATCTTTGGCCTGTGCACAGTGCTGTCCATACATAATGGCATAAGAATTTCTTCCCGGTCCCAACGGTTCGCCCGTCACAAACCTGCCGTCCTGATTATATCCCATCACATAAAGCGCGCGGATGATCGTATCTACATCCATCATGCCATTGCCGAGCGGCAGGCGGTTGGTGTCTTCAATGTGTAAATTCACAAGCCTGTCCCCCGCCGCTAAGATCGCTTCGGAAATATGCCGCTCTCCGCATAACATGTGGAAGATATCGCCATTGATATGCTGTACGCCCGGATGATTAACATCCGCGATGTATTGCTGTGCGCTTTCAATGGTAGAGCACATAGCAACCTCCGCCGAATTGATAGGCTCAATCGCGCACTTGATACCATATTCCACAAACACATCCGCCACCGACCGCAGCGTCTCAACACTGCGCGCATAATCTGACGTATCATAGGGTTCACTCCTGCCTACCGTACTGGGTACGACAAGCACATATTCCCCGCCGACCTCCTTGCAGAATTTTACTTCCTCAATGATATATTCGCGCGCAGTCTGTCGCACAAAATTGTTATTGGTCGAAAGCGTATTGGCGTCCGAGAAAAAACCACAAATACCCGAACACTTTATACCATGCTTTGCAAGGATCGCCTTTGTCCCCGCAATATCCGCCTGATATCCCACATCCTTTCCACCATAATTGCCGCCGAGTTCGATGTATGGCACACCAAAACGCGCAAGCCGATCTACGGACTCTTCCAAATCTTCCAAACCAAATACCCAAGCGCTGAACGAAAGATTCATTCTCTTTTGCAGGCGTTCCGGATGCTCCGCCTTCAGCTTGTCAAATTCATATTTGATCTTTTGATTGATTTCTTCCAGCCTTTGCAATTTCATAGCGCTTTCCTCCTTATTTGGACACGCGCAAGCGCATAGAGCTGATCGCGATAGAAACGATGATCAGTACGCCAAAGGATATCTGCTGCAAATACGGGCTTACCTTAAGCAGGTTCAACGCATTGAAAATGATACCCGTCAGCAACACGCCGCAAAACGTTCCCAGCATGTTTCCTTTGCCGCCGTTGATGGGCGCTCCGCCGATGATGACTGCGCCGATCGCCTGTAGCTCCATACCTGCGCCCGTCGAGGCCTGCGCGGCGCCCAGACGCGAAACCAGCATGATAACCGCAATTCCCGTCATGATACCGCTGGTAATGAAAAACTTGATCTTGTTCCAGTTGACCTTGATTCCCGCTAAATACGCCGCCTGTGTATTGTTTCCAATCGCGAAAACACGCCGCCCAAACTGCGTATGCTTCAGCAGGAAGTGGATCGCCAGATAACCGATCAAACTGATGACGAACAGCAGCGGAATCGCGTCAAACAAATACGTTCCCGCAAAATATTCCATGCGATTGAATATCGTTACATTTCCGCCGCCCGTGATGGTTAGGCACAACCCTGTGTATATGCTTGTCGTTGCAAGTGTAATAATGAACGACGGCGCCTTAAACAGTACGGACAATGCACCGTTTAACGCCGAGCATCCGACCGCCACGCCCAACCCAACAAGCATCGCCACCCCATCCGGCGCGCCCTGATCAATAGACAGGCACATCATGGTGCTTGCAAAACCCACGATCGCGCCGATAGAAATATCGAAGTTTCCGGATATGATCAGCACGGTCACACCCGCTGAGATCAGCCCCAGGGTTGATACCTGAGAAAGCACGCCCTTGATATTGTCAATGGACACAAATTTCGGATTGATCACCGACGTTACGATCCCGATCGCCAGAATGATCAGGATCAGATAAAAAGACTGCGAACTGACTACCTTCCTCAGCGTCGCGTTTTTTTGTAACAATGTTCCGCTATTGTCTTTCATTTTGACTTTCCTCCTGTGCGATCCCCAGATACATTCCCATCAGTTTTTCTTCCGTCAGGTTTTCCGGAGACATGATACTTACCAGTTTTCCTTCACGTAAAATACCGATCCGATCACTCATCGAAAGGATCTCAGGCATATCCGACGACACCATCAATATCGCCTTTCCCTGTCGCGCCAGTTCGACCATCAACTTGTATATCTCTTCGCGCGCACCAATATCCACGCCCTTTGTGGGCTCGTCGAATATAATAATATTGCAGTCGGATAACAACCATCGCGCCAAAATGCTTTTTTGCTGATTTCCGCCTGACAAACGTTCAATATCTTGGTCAACACCCGTTGTTTTTAAGTTGAGCTTCTTGACCATTTCTTCCGCCGACTTCTTATCCTGCCTTAAATTCAAAAAGACCTTGTTTTCGTTGCGGACGATGCAAATGTTCTCCTCAATGCTGCGCTGCAAAAACATACCGTCTCCCTTTCGATCCTCACCCAGCATACAGATACCGTTTGCAATCGCGTCGCGTGGGGATTTGATCGTCACTTCCCTGCCGTCAATCAAAATACGCCCTGTTTGCTTTTTATCCACACCATACAAAAGGCGCATCAATTCTGTGCGGCCCGAACCGACCAACCCGCCAATCCCAAACACCTCACCCTTGCGTACAGAAAAACTGATCTCGTGTGCCACAGACATTCCGGAAATGCCCTCCACCTTCAAATATTCTTCCCCGATGCTCACGCGTTCACGCTGATAAAAAAGCGACGCCTCTCTGCCAACCATCGCGGATATAATTTCTTCGTTTGTGACTTTAGACGCTTCGTAACATCCCGTCACGCTTCCATCCTTAATGACTGTGATCGTATCCGCGAGTTCGAATACCTCTTCCAAATAATGCGAAATATATATGACGCCGATGCCTTCTTTTGCAAGTCGTTTTACCGTTGCAAGCAGCATTTTCGATTCTTCTTCCCCAAGAGATGCCGTTGGCTCGTCCATAATAATGACCCGCGCCTTGCGCTGGAGCGCCTTGGCAATTTGCAGCATCTGCTTTTGCGCGGGGGAGATATCCTCCACCAGCGTGCTTGCCTTGATGGTCATGTGCAGATCGTCAAGCAGCGCCTGCGTAGTTTCTTCCTGCTCCTTTTTGTTTACGACGCCGCCCTTTGCAACTTCCCCGCCTAAAAAAATATTGTCCGCTACGGTCAATGTATCGATCAGGTCGGAGTCCTGATAGATTGTCGATATCCCCAATTCAATCGGTATCTGCGGATTGTTGTATTCGCGCTTTTGTCCGAACAAGATGATATCTCCATAATCCGGCGTGATCGCCCCCGACAATATTTTGATAAAAGTTGATTTTCCCGCGCCGTTTTCGCCGACAATGCAGTGCACCTCGCCTTCGTGCAGGGCAAAATCCATGTTACGCAGTACAGTAACGCCTGAATAGCTCTTTGTTATGTTTGTCAGTTCTAAAATCTGTTTCCCGTATGTCATACCACAAAACTCCCGTCTTAAGAGTCCCACTGATGGGCTACAAGCGCGCGTCCGCAGCGGACGCGCGCTTCTCCCTGTTTTCCGTTACATTACTGTTGCATTAATACCACATCAACTCCGGATAATATTCCGCTGTCAACTCCTTAAAGATCGGGTCCCTGTGCCACGGAATAATGACCTTCGGATCGATATTTTCCGTATCCGCCTGTGTTACAGCCGCGATCGGAACCATTTTCTGCTCGTTCTTATAGTCGATCTTGCCCTGCTGCTGGCTGTACAGCATACGGAAGCAGATATAACCTTCCAGCCCGGGCGAACTCGAAATCGTCATCGCCATGTCGCCGCCCTTGATCATCTCAATACCCATTTCCTGTCCATTCTGGGAAATAACCTTATACGGATTATTGAGTTTGCCCGCGTTTTTCAGTACGCGCACAACGGCCGCCGCCATTTCTTCCTGCATTACGAAAATCGTCTCAAATTCCAGACCACCGTTGATCAAGTCTTCTGCCGCTGCCGCTGCTTTATCCGGGTTGTAGTCCGCGTCACGAATATCGATCAGCTTGTTCTTGCCCAGCTCTTTGGAGCGATCTTCCATGCCTTTGTTAACATAGATGCACGGATAATGCTCAAAGTTTCCTGTGATGATGACGTAGTCACCCGTTGTGTTTTCCGCCATCCAGTCCGCATACATGTGCCCCATCTCTTCCCAGTCAAAATCCACGCATGCCGCAAGGTCAGCTCCCTTGTTGAGTGCCTGTCCCACGCTGTCCGGAACGATCAGCGGAATGCCCGCCTCCTGCATCTTCTTTGCTGCAAGCGCCGCGCCGTTCTCATTGAAGGAGAACATGCACAGACCGTCTACCTGCTCTGTCACACACAGATCGATATTGGCTACTTCTTTGTCAACATCATAGTCGGACGGCAGAATCATAACTTCCGCGCCGATCTCTTCCGCTGCATACTTGAAGCTATCCGCAATCTCAACATACCAGTTCGCATCAAGCCCCGGGACGATAAAGGCAAACGTCAAGCCGCTTCCGTCCGCTTTTGCCGCTCCCTCCGCGCTTGCCGAAGCTTCTTGTGTCTTAGCGGGTGCTTCAGATGTTTTTTCACCGCCATCGGATGCCGCCGGCGCAGACGATTCTGCCGCCGGTGCTGCACATCCGGCAAAGACAGTGATCACCATCAGTACCGCAAGCATCAAACCTACCATTTTCTTTTTCATTTTCCATTTTCGCATGAACTTCCCTAAAAAAGGTGCGTTCATACTATTCCTCCTTTTCTTTTTTATGGGAATTGAAATTTTTTTTATTTTTATAGTGAATTTTTCTATTATCTGTAGTAGGATATACTTAAAGTAGAGTTTATAATCAATTGTCTATTTTCATATCAGTTGTTTTATGGTGAATTTCATTGACCGTCTTTTTATGGTTTCATAATAGCACAAGAAAAAACATAAATCAATCCTATTTTTTAAATTTTTTGTGTTTTTTTGTGCTTTTTAATTCTATTATTTTCCAAAAGCTTGAATATTCGCCTCAATAACGCTATACTGTACATAATTCATGTATCAAAAAAACAACAACACTCATATTGTGTAGGAAGCGTATTCTATGAATTCATCTGAGCGGCGCTTGAAAATTTATAATATTTTAATGGAAAATGAAACCGTGGACGTCAGCGAGCTGTCTTCTCATTTTGACGTTTCCCCCATGACAATCCGCAGAGATCTTGCCATCTATGAAAAACAGGGCATTCTGACAACAACATACGGCGGTGCATACTTGAATCGGGATATCCTTTCGGGTACGGAAGTTTCGCCGGACGCGTCGCAGTTGGACGACAATACACGTAAAATCGGCATCGCCGCCGGAAGACTCCTGAAATCAGGGGACTCTGTGTTTTTGGACAGCGGCGACATGACAACAGGCATCGTATATGGCATCAAAAATCTTCGGCTTACCATCATGACAAATTCCCTTGCCGCTGCAAATATCTTGCGTACGTTTCCCAAGGTAGAGCTCATCTTAGCGCCCGGCTCGTATAACGAAGATATTTGCGGGTTTATCGGGAGCTCCACCATTGCTTTTATCCGTAAGTATAATTTCGATGTAGCCCTTTTAAACGGCGAAAAGCTAGACACCGCCTATGGTCTTACCGTAAGAGATGAAACCTCCGCCCATCTGAAGGCAACGGCGATTGATTGCGCCAAACGGAATATCGTAATGATACGAAGCGACGATATCGACGACTCCGCGTTTGCGCAGGTCGCCACGCTTCGCAAAATCAACCATATCGTCACAGATCGCGGACTGTCAGACGATGTAAAAGGCGCGCTTGAGCAACGCGGACCACAGGTGATTTTAGCAGATTGATATTCTAATTTATGTGCGATTGTGTGCGATTCAACATCGAACAATAAAAAAAACGCTTGCCGTTTGGCAAGCGTTTTTTTATGATCTCTTTTACTGCAAAATTCCATATTTCATGATGACCGCAGCAAATACCACTGCTACCATGGACATCAACTTGATCAGAATATTAAGGGACGGACCGGAAGTATCCTTGAATGGATCGCCCACCGTATCGCCCACGACCGCTGCTTTATGGGCATCGCTGCCCTTGCCGCCGTGTGCGCCGCCTTCAATATATTTCTTCGCGTTATCCCACGCGCCGCCCGAGTTAGACATCATGACCGCCAACACAAATCCTGAAGCCGTCGCACCCGCCAGCATACCTACAACGCCATTCGCGCCAAGGATCAGCCCCACAACGATCGGAGCAACAAAGCCGAGGATCGCCGGAGCAAGCATCAAGCTCAATGCACTCTTCGTGCAAATATCCACGCACGATTCATAATCCGGTTCGCCTTCGCCCGTCATAATACCCTTGATCGTCTGGAACTGCCTGCGCACCTCCACAACGATCTTCATCGCCGCTTTCCCAACCGCACTCATCGTCATGGACGAGAACAAGAACGGCAGCATCGCGCCGATAAGAAGCCCCATCAGCACTGTCGGATCAAGAATGCTCAGTGCGGACATATCAATCTGGCACTGATCCGCAAACGCAGCGATCAGGGCAAGCGCCGTAAGCGCAGCACTGCCAATCGCAAAGCCTTTGCCCGTCGCGGCCGTCGTATTCCCCAAAGAGTCCAGCGCATCTGTACGTTCCCTGATCACAGGATCTTGTCCGCTCATTTCCGCAAGTCCGCCCGCATTGTCCGCAACCGGTCCGTACGCATCTGTCGCGAGCGTAATACCCAGCGTGGAAAGCATCCCTACTGCGGAGATCGCGACGCCATAAAGACCAACTTCAAATGTACCGCCGTTTAACGTACCGCCTGAAGCAAAATAGCTGATCAAAACGCTTGCAACCACTGTGATTACAGGGATCGCCGTAGATTTCATCCCCAACGCAAACCCGCTGATGATCGTCGTCGCGGGACCTGTCACCGTGGAGTCCGCAAGCTCTTTTGTAGGTTTAAAATGATCGGACGTCACATATTCCGTATAGTATCCGATCACGATACCGGCAACAAGCCCGGAAATGATCGCCGCATATACACCCACATGATCCGGTCCGAGGATTCCCGTTACAACAAAGTAACCTGCCACAGCAACGATCGCAGCCGCGATGTATACGCCTTTGTGCAACGCGGAAAGCAAGTTCTTCTGCGAAGCGTTTTCCTTCGTTTTTACAAAGAAGCTGCCGATTACGCTTGCAACAATACCTACCGCCGCAAGGATCATCGGAAGCGCAAGTCCGCCGCCGCCAAGCCCTGCCGCGATCGCAAGAGCGCCGGCAGAGATGATAGAGCCAACGTACGATTCATAGAGGTCTGCGCCCATGCCGGCAACGTCGCCTACATTATCGCCCACATTATCTGCAATGGTCGCCGGGTTTCTCGGATCGTCCTCCGGAATGCCCGCTTCCACTTTACCCACAAGGTCTGCGCCTACGTCAGCAGCTTTTGTAAAAATACCGCCGCCCACGCGTGCAAACAACGCCATGCACGAAGCACCCATGCCGAACATCAGCATGTTGCTCGCGATCTGTGCCGTATCCCCCGCATAAAACGCGTTAAGGATAAAATACCAGATCGTCAGGTATAAAAGCCCGAGACCTACGACGGTCATACCCATAACCGCACCCGACGAGAACGATACGCGCAACGCGGAATTCAAGCTCTTTGTTGCTCCGTTTACCGTACGGGAATTTGCTGCCGTCGCGATCTTCATGCCGATGAAACCCGCCAGCGCAGAGAATACACCACCCACCAAAAACGCGATCGGTACAAAGAAGCTCATAAATTCCGTCGCCGCTAAAATTGCCAATACAACCGTAACGATGATAAAAAAGATTGCGACTGTCTTGTACTGACGTTTTAGATAGGCGTTCGCGCCTCTCCTGATTGCAGCAGCGATCTTTTTGACCTTTTCGCCGCCTTCGCTTTTTTTCATCACGCGTGTCGCGGTAATTGCCGCAAATACAAGCGCAATGACGGCTCCGATCAGAGCCCAAAACATAATGTCCATTGGTTCGCTCCTCCTGTAAAAATAATATATATATGTTATTAAAAAAACAATTTGAAAATAATTCTGAACGGAATCTAATCAATTTTCATTATAATACGTTCCCCTTGAAAAGCAAAGGAAATTTACCCATTTTTTTCTTTCTTTTTGTCAACTTTTCAACTTGACAGCCTATATTGGATAAAATACAATAAAATTGTACTAATATGTTTCATACACTAAACCGTAACAAGGAGAACGATTTGTCATGATCCGATTAGATAAAACATCCAAACAGGCGATTTATGAACAAGTCGTACAAAACTTCAAAACACTCATCATGATGGGTAAGATTCGTCCGCATGAACAAATCCCTTCCGTAAGAAAACTTGCGAAACAGCTGGGGATCAACCCCAATACTGTACAAAAATCTTATGCAATCTTATCAAAAGAAGGCTTTTTATATTCCGTCGCCGGCCAAGGCGATTTTGTGGCGGATAACGCCGCCCAAATCAAAGATATGCGCAAAAACGAAATACGCGAAATGTTTGTCAAAGCCACAAAAGAAGCGCGGGATTCCGGGTTGTGGATCGACGAGATCTTCGCCATTGTTGACGAGGCCTATTCCTCCAACTAGCGCTCAAAGGCAAGCCCGCCCTGTCGTGTCACTGCGCATACGGACAGCTTATTTTTTTTCGCGGTTGTTTCTTTCGCATTCTATACATTCTTCAAGATCCGCTAACGCTTTTTTAGGTCTCATTTTGCGACTTAACGACGCCATGCGTTCGCTCACATACAATGTACGGGCAATGACCGGGCTGCCCTGTCGTTTCAATTCATTTTCAAACATGGATAACAGCGATCCGGGCGTCATAACGCCGCCTAAAACGCGTGCCTTAGGAAGGCTTGTCCCCTCCAAAAAATCCTCCAGCAACAGCGCGCAATTGGTGTTCAACATGAAATATGTCTTGTATTTCCCCTTACTTACCTTAAAAAGCTGTGCTCCCTGCTTTAACAGCGCATTTGCGTAACCGTTTTTTCTGGGCTCTTCCGGTTTCCATGGTACGCACATCCTCAAAAAATCCGCAATATTTGTTTTAAGGCGCTGTTCATCTTCTGCGCAAAGCGCAAGCCTGTAGCCTATAATCGTTTTTCTGGCATTATCCAACGAAAAACGAATATATTTTTCGCGTTCGCATATCGCAAATACACCATCCCAAAAAAGTCCGAACAAATGGATGTTCGCCTTGTCGTGATCATAATTTCCGTAAGAAAACACCTGCCCATCTACCACAATATCCACATGCCCAAGTGCGTTTGTCCCCAGATCGGACATATGGATCAATATCTCGATATCTGTACCGCCCTGTACCTTCCCGCTCGTTACAAGACTTCCATCCTCCTCTCCCTGCCGCTCGCTTTGCTCGTCAAGCGACGACTTAATCCAAACGAGCGTCGCTTTTGGTAAAAATACTTCCATCCAAAACGGCAAAGGAATATTCTTGCGTTTCTTGTTTTTTTGATTGACAATCAAGATCAGCCGCAAAAATCCGGCAAGCCCCAGAAGAATACAGTAGGCGGCGATGAACGTGGCAAGCATAAACACCCACAGATCCTGAGAGGTCAGAACAACAACAAAACCCGCCATCAAAAGACCGCCCCATAAAAGCGACACCCCCCAGCGGCGTTCTGCGCCCAGATAGTAAGAATAGGACACCAGCAGTTGTACGCCGCCCGTAAAAAACAACCATACCAGCATTGTAATTCGCACTACCTGGTCGATGATGCCCGGCCATGCCAGCAATACAATGCCACACGCAAGCGAGACAATGCCGACAACAATCGTTTGACCTGTAATATTGGGTCGATTGTCGCGCGTAAACAAAAAGAATATGACGCCCAAACTCCCAAAAACACTAAGCAGCACGCCAAGCGCGCGCCCAAAAATGCCGATGATCTCTACAGGATACACCGCCAGAAAAATTCCGCCTGTCAACAATATGGAAGAAAAAACCACAGTGAAGACAATCTTCAAGCGATCCATTGGCTTATTCATCCTCTATCCTTTCCGGTCATACTGTACTATATTTACCCTGTCTTCACGCCCTCTAACCTTGTAGTTTTATTTTATTAAAACCTTCCGCAAAAACAAAGCATACTGCAAAATATTAAATTTTTGCAAAGCTTCTCTCGCTTCTGTTTACTTTATTGTAAGGGGTAGTATAATAGGAACAATCAGATTATGCAAAAGGACGGATCGAATTTGAACAATGTAACAACCAAAAACGGGATAGTCGCAGGTGCATGCGAAGGAGATATCCTTTCCTATAAAAGTGTGCCTTATGCAAAACCGCCTGTCGGCAGCCTGCGCTTTATGCCCGCACAAAAAGCCGAAAACTTTCAAGGCGTACTCGACGCCTCCTCCTTCGGCGCGGCATGTCCGCAAACAAAGAAATATAAATCTTCTTCTGAAGATTGCCTGACACTCAATATCTGGACGCCCGGAACAGATCAAAAAAAACGCGCCGTATTTTTTTATATCCACGGCGGCTCATTTTGTATGGGAGCCGGAAGCGACCCTGAATACAATGGTGCCAATCTTGCGAAAAACGGTAATGTGGTTGTGGTGACCATCACCTATCGTTTGGGCGCGCTCGGTTTTCTGGATTTTTCCTTTTTGGGAGAAGATTTCTCTCCCAATTGCGGATTATCCGACATCGTTATGGCGCTTCGCTGGGTATATGAAAATATTGCCGCATTTGGTGGCGATCCGCAAAACATCACCGTCCTCGGTCAATCCGCCGGTGCAATTGCCGCCTCTGTGCTGCCCGTTATGCCTGCGGCGCGCAAATATGTCTCCAAGGTCATTATGATGAGCGGCGGACCATCGCTTCTTTATACCAAAGATGAATACCAAAAAGTTTCGCGTAAATTTTTAAAATTTATTGGCGTCTCCTCGGCACAGGAACTAAAAGAAATGGATGTGCGCGAGCTTATTGATAAACAACGTAAATTTGCTTCTTACTGCGGTCTTGGCGATGGTACGTTCATGATCGTCGTAGACGGCGACCTCGTGCCTGAATACCCTATCCCCGCCGCGGCGCAAGGTGCCGCTAAGGATATCCCCATCCTCATCGGCACGACCAAAGAAGAAATGTCTTTTTTATGCATCAAAATTTTATCCAATGCTTTGGATATCAGTAAAATACTCCGGCGAAATATCAATCAAGAAAAAGAAGAAGTCAAGACCCGTCTAAAGGCAGCCTACCGCCGTTATGGCAAACGCGCAGAATCAATGATGCTTACTGACCGTGTATTTCGTATGGCGAGCGTCTGGTACGCAGAAGTATATAATCAATATGCCAAAACATGGATGTATCGGTTTGACTACGAAACGCCCGCTATGAAGGTCGCATCCCTTAGAGCCTGTCACTCAAGCGATATCCCATTTGTGTTCGGCAATTTTCATGCGGGTCTTTATAAATGGATGTTCCTGCTCCCCTCCATAAAAAAGGCACGGCGCGTTTCAAAAGAAATACAAAACGATTTTATTTCCTTTGCCAAGGGCGAAAATCTGGGCTGGCAGGAATGTCGCGGGTTCGATACGCCCGCCAAATGCTACGATCAGCAATGCTCCGTCATTCCAATGGTCGACCCCGAAATCGAAAAAGAATATGATAAAACGGAATTCAAACGTCAGAGCCTGCATGGTTTAAACGCCGTACATTTTGGTTAATAGTAAATATCTTTTATCAGAAAGGATATAGGTTTATTATGGTGGATTTTGCAATGGTTCAAAACCTTCTTTCAGAGAACTCTCCGCTCAGCGCGGATGATATCACCCCCGAAAAGCATCTGATCCGCGATTTAGAGCTTGATTCTTTCAGCTTGATGGATACAGTCACCGGCTTTGAAACAGAATTCGCTATTACGATCCCCGACCGCGATCTTCGGCTCTTTACAACCGTACAAGACGTCATTGATTATCTGTCGGAAAAAGGAATATAACTCCATACCCGAATATTTTTGCCTGGAAAGCAAAGAGCCGTATTTACAAACGGCTCTTTTTAAGTTGTTTTATTCTCGTCTTTTCTTTGCCGTCAACGCAAGCGAGAGCATAAAAAACACCGCTGCCGTAGCAATCATAACGATCACACATGTTGTAAGCGATGTCGTATGGTCTCCAAATTGGAAATTGATCCCCAGTTCCGCGTTAAAATCTTTGAGCACCTCTCCCGGCGCGCCGTCAAACGATATCGCAGCTGGTTGTTCAGTCATTACCGTACGAAAATAAGAAGCCGAATAAGAAACAGGAAAGACGCGTATCACGTTGCCCACTGCTTCGGGAAGCGTTCCGATCGGGATATATACCCCTGTCAGAAAACCAATCAGTGTACCGATGATCGTGCTTACCGTGCCAAACGCGTTCTGGCTCTTGATGAACGAAACAATCAAAAACACAATCGAGCCGGAAGATAAAACGCTGAGCAATATCCCACCAACCACCTTCACCATGTTTTCAACAGAAAGTATTTCGCCGCCCGAAGCGATGATGTATATCTCTCCGATCACGAGCGCCACCAGACTCATGATTACGCCCACGCAATAAGCGGAAAGCACATATCCTCCCGCAAGACTGCCGCGCTTGATAGGAGAAACAGTAAAATCTTTCATGATCTTTTTTGCCTTGTCCTCCACCATCACACCGAACGCACCCAGTGTAGACGTCATAGAGATCACGGCAAGGATGCCCGAAATGATCCAGCTGTTCATCAAAAAACCGATCCCCTCGATATCCTCCATCCCTCTTGTGATCGTGTCCCCCAAAAATACCGCATACAGGGCGATTACAATGATGACCGCAAGCATCGAAAAAAACACCGCACTTTTATCCCTGAAAAATACTTTTAAATTGCGTCTGATCATTGCTCCCATTATCAATCCCTCACCTTTTCGCCTGTGATGTTCAAAAACACATCATCCATCGTTCCCCGCCGCACCTCAAGTCCGGAGATCGCGCTGCGGCAGCGGTCGATAATATCCACCGCATCTATCGTATGTTCAAGCCTAACTACAAGGTCTCCGCCCTCCTTTTGAAATACCACTCCATTGCGCGAAAGACAAGCGGTCAATGCAGCTTCATCCTTAGGCATCATCTTCAGTAGATCTTTTGTGTATTGTTCCTTTAGCTGCGCAGGTGTTCCCTTCGCGAGGATCTTCCCATGATCCATAATGGTAATATAGTCCGCGCGCGCTGCTTCTTCCATATAGTGTGTGGTAAGAAAAATCGTCATATTGTGTTCCCGTTGCAGGAGGGAAATCGTATCCCATACCCGATGCCGCGTCTGCGGATCAAGTCCTGTCGTTGGTTCGTCCAAAAATAATATCTGCGGCGTGTTGACCAATGCGCGCGCAATATCCGCACGCCGCCTTTGTCCGCCCGAAAGCTTTCCGTACGGTCTGTTATAGAAATCCATCACATCCGCCGTATGCGCCGCCGTGAATACCGCATTTTTCAACCGCACTTTATTCATGCCGTACAGACTTCCGCGTAAAAACAAGTTTTCTTTGACTGTTAACAACGGGTCTAACACGCTGTCTTGGAATACGATCCCTATTTTCCTGCGGATCATATCGTCGTCCTTTCCAATCGTATGACTGTCCAACACAGCACTGCCGCCATCCGGTTTCAGCTGCGTTGAAATCATATCGATCGTTGTAGACTTTCCCGCACCGTTCGGTCCTAAAAAAGCGAACAGCGATCCTTTTTCCACGTAAAAATCGATCCCCTTGACCGCGCGAACATTCCCAAACGATTTTTCAAGCCCTTTTACTTCAATGATTTTGCCCATCTCATTTTGTCCTTTCTTTTTTCTGCTTCTTCAACATAGCATGCCAAAAAAGCCATTACAAGCGGTTTTCTGCAAGATGCATTTTTCGTATGGTGAAATGCAAAAGAGCGGCTCCGCAAGGAACCGCTCTTTTGCGAATATCTTTTATTTAGGGTGCTTCATTTCATTGATCTTCTTATTGATATCTTCCGCATCCGCCTTGTTTTTGATGATCAACACACCGTAAGTCGCAAAATATACTGCCAAAATCATCGCCAGAACAACCGGAACATAACCCCACTCCAGCGGAATAAATCCAATCGGTCCTCCAATCCCAAACGCCACTGCCATAATGACCGCCAGATCGATGACCATCCGCAACGCAATGGAGTTGATGGGTATTTTGTCTGTAAAAAAAATAATGAATGCAATACATGTCGTCATCAGCAACAGAACCAGTATCGCCATTTCGTTTACCACAGACATTCCCAGCAGACACAGAAGGGTATAAATAAGCACCAGAACCGTAAACGATACACAATTCATGGTGATATAAAATTTGAATTTAGCCATTATCTTCGCCTCCATTCATTCCCAGCTTTCGTTTGAGCGCTTCCACATAATGACGGTTGATGATCACCTTTTCCCCATTCTCCAATTCGGCCTCCATTTTTCCGTTCAGCAGCGCGCGCACACTTTTTAAAACCTTAACATTTAAAATGCACGATTTGCTCACGCGGACAAAATCTGTTTTGGTCAATTGTCCTTCCAATTCATACAGCTTCAATTCACATTCATATACTTGATGTTCCCTATATAAAAACGTACGATTGTCTATGGATTCAAAATAATAGATATCACTTAAGCTGACAGGATACGTCCTGCCGTCCTTCTTTGCCGTAACAGAGAATGAATACAACCTGATCTGCGCGATCAGCTCTTCAAGCGCGGCGTCTATGATTCCACATTTGATGGTGATCTGTACTTCCTCATTGTCCGGTGATTGATCGATCAAAAGCTTCAAAGCTCCCTCTCCCCCCTGCTCTTTTTCATAGGAAGCGTAGCACGTTAAAAACCACATTGCAAGCGCTTGTTTGTAAGATGCATTTTTGGCTCGGCAAAATGCACACAGCTTTCAGATGTTTTCCATATTGTCGTCACGTTCGCATGGATAATCATATATATAACCTGAAAAGGAGTGATAGAAATGAAAAAAATAATCCTTCTGATTTTATGTACGCTCGTCGCGTCGGTTTGCCTCATCGCGTGTATGCAGCCTCCCGCGCCCGACAGCATAACAACTGAAGAGCCATCCGCATCCCCGCTTCTTTCTGATGCTGCCGGCAACATCACATTGGCTCTGGCGCAGGGCGAAAACTATATCGGCGCTGTCAATACCGACAATAGCGCCCAAAACGTTTCTGTCTGTTTAGACAAAAAAAGCATCTGGTCGCTTAGCGGCGACAGCTATGTAACGATCCTTGTCAATGCCGACGAAACATGCGCAAATATCCTGTCAAACGGCTACAATATTTACTATGACGTTGCCTCATCAGAAAACGCTTGGCTGGGCGGGGGAACGGTCTCCCTCACGGGCGGAGGAGTGTTGGCGCCCGCTCCTTAAAGACTAAAAGAGACCGGACAATATGTCCGGTCTCTTTTAGTCCAGTATTTCTTTTTGCAGTTTTTTCGGCAACGCGGCAATGCCCGTCAGATATGAGCGATCAAGCATATCCCTCACTACTTCGTCCGGTACATTTCCGTCAAGGTAAAGGGAACTCCAATGCATCTTGTTCATATAGTATCCGGCCACAATTTCTTCATATTGCTGCCGCATCAGATCGCTAAACGCAGGCTCCAGCTTCATAGAAAAGAATGGGCGTCCTGTTTTATCCGCGCCCTGCATGGCAAACATCTTCCCACCCACAAAATACCGTGTCGCTTCCCACGCGGGCTGGTA
This sequence comes from uncultured Christensenella sp., assembly GCA_964494645.1. GTDB lineage: Bacteria > Bacillota > Clostridia > Christensenellales > Christensenellaceae > Christensenella. Next base: position 15,693 of record CAZBSH010000006.1, read on the forward strand.
ATCCTTTGTCACATCTTTTTTCTTCAGACAATACGCATCCATCCAATCATATTTCATTTCACGATCCCGCTTTCTTCAATCAGTTTTACCGCCTTTTTCATGGTAGGTACATCCGCCACCAGCGCAAACCGCACAAATCCTTCGCCCGCCGGACCGAAGCTCTCGCCGGGTACACAGATCACGCCTGTTTTATCCATCAGCTCAAGCACAAAATCCCACGATTTCGTATACCCTTTCGGCAGCGGTGCCCATACGAACATCGTTCCGGGCGAATCGGGCACGTCCCATCCAATCGACCGCAACCCGCCGCACAGCGCATCCCTGCGCGCACGATATCCTTCTCTGTTGCGCTCCAATATATCTTGCGGTCCATTCAACGCGGCGATTGCCGCTTTTTGCACGGGGAACGAGATACCATAATCGATCTGCGAACGTAAGCAGCGGAAGTTGCGGATGATCTCATGATTCCCCATCGCAAAAGATATCCTCAGCCCTGTCAAATTGTAGGATTTGGAAAGCGAATTAAACTCAATCCCCACATCCATTGCCCCAGGCACCGCCAAAAACGACATCCCCGGCTCCCCGTCCATCACAAGCTCCGAATACGCATTATCATGCACAACGATCACATCATATTCCTTTGCCCACGCGACCAGCTTTTCGTAAAACGCATAATCCGCCTTCACTGTCACCGGGTTGTTGGGATACGACACGACGATCATTTTCGCACGCGCTGCCACATCTTGCGGAATACTTTCTAAGTCGATCAGGAAATTGTTTTCCTTTTTAAGCGGCGTATAATAAATATCCGCTTCCGCCATACGCGGTCCAAACATAAACACCGGATAGCACGGATCAGGCGCGATCACAAGATCTCCCGGATTACAGATCGGCAATGCCACATGCGCCATACCCTCTTGTGTTCCGTAAACGGACATTACCTGCTCTGCTTCAAGCGTCACTCCGTACCGTCTTTTATACCATACAATCACCGCGTCAATCAGCTCCGGCAAGTCCGCAAGAGAATACTTGAAGTTATCCGCAACCCCCGCCGCCTCTTTTAAAGCCTCTATCACATGGTCATCCGGCTTAAAATCAGGCGTCCCTACCGAAAGGTTGATCACTTCACGCCCCGCGCACAAAAGCTCCGCCTTTTTCTCCTCCAACTTAGAGAAAATATTCATATCAAAAACTTTCATTTTATCAGCAAATTCCATGTCCTGCCCCCGTTTTTGTTTTATACATAATATAGGGATATCTTACCGCAAACACGATTTGTTTACAATACCATCTCCATTTCTTGTGTTCTGACCAAAACGTTGTATAATGGAAGTAACAAACGGAAAGGGGCATTCCCATATGGGTTTAGTCATCAAACAAAATTATATCAACGAAGAAAACGTCCTTTGCTTCAACTGCGTCCACTACGGTGTTCTAACATTTGCGCCGGGCATGCCCGAGCTGCGTTCTTGCCAAATTTACGGCGATATCGATCCTGACATGCTTACCGGCGAAAAACGCCGATGCGATCATTTTGTTCCGAGGGAAGAACAGGAGTAAGCGCATACTCATTCTCTCGCTTTTTGGCATAAGAGATTTTGCGCAGCCCGCATGGCGTGAAGCGCGTTAAGACCTATCCGTCCCTTATCTATTGTTTTCTGATTACTTTTTGACCGGACGTAATATCTGATATCCTACCGTTTCCGGCAGCATTCTCTGGTATGCCTGACAATCCTCCTCATTCCACGCAAATCCTTTTTGCGCAGGGTCAAAGTTCCACGCCAGTTGATCCACACGTTTCACAACCTCGCCGCAATCCTTCATAAAGTCAAACGGCGGATGGGAAAATACCAAATAATAACTGCCCGGAAACTCTTTGATCTCAAAGCCCTCCGGTACTTCGCCGATATATTCGTCCTCTACGCCAAACCCATAAAAATATCCGCGCTCATCCTTTGTTCGATACCATCCGGCTGTGTGTGCCGTAACAACAGGATGTGCTGCATACGCCATACTCTCAATAATCCCGCCCACCTCGTCACAATCGTGCTTCTCCCAAAAATCGCAATATTCCTGTACACTGTCGTCCCAAATTCCAATGTATTTGTGCGACGGAATATATTCGACCGTCACACTCGGTTCTGTCAAAATCGTTTTATCCATGGTTGGTTCTCCTTGTCCTTCATAATATTCCGGAAAGAGGACTTCTTTTCTGACCGATATGGGGACGGGTTTAGGCGCTTTTCGATACGCGGCAGGCGTACAGCCATACGCCGATGCAAATGCGCGCGTAAACGCCTGCTGCGATGCAAAACCATATTCCAACGCAATATCTATGATGCGCTTGTCCGTGTCCCGCAAGTCAAATGTCGCATGGCACAATCTTCTTCGCGCAATATAGTTTTTCAGTGTCCTGCCCACGATCTCATGAAACCGGCGGGAGCAATACCCCGGCGAATATCCGATCGCGCGGGACATCTTCAGCAGCGCCGGCTGCTGCGTCAGATTGTCTTCCACCCAGTCTATCATTTTTTGCACCGCCTCATCCCATTCGTACATATCGCCTCCTCCTTCCTGTCTTAGAATACTACGTCCGCCGCCCCTGTGTTTTGACATTACTTACAAAGATAAACTGTTTTTCAAATAAAAAATCCCCCGACCAAAAAACCGGGGGATACCTTTTTTAGTTCGAACTTCGAATTGCTTCAAGCGGACTCATCTTCGTCGCTTTACGCGCCGGATAAATCCCCGACACAATGCCTACACTTACCGCTATCGCCACCGCGCCCAGCGCAAGCCACCACGGGATAGAAAGCTGTACGCCGTTCTGGAAATACATTCCCAAAAAGCTGATTTCCCCTCCGCCAAAATTAGCGATCGCCCCAAACACATAACTGATGCCCAGCCCGATCAGTCCGCCCAGCAAACCAATCATCGCCGCCTCGACCAAAAACATCAGGTTGATCTTGCTGATGCCAAGACCTATGACCTTCATCACGCCGATCTCGCGGCTTCTTTCCAAAATACTTGCCAACATCGTATTCGCGATACCGATCGCAGAAACAAGCAAAGATATCAACCCGATCGCAATCAGTTGCGATTGTTGCCGAGCTTGTTCTTCCTGCATCTGCGTGATCCACTCCGTTGGGCTGTACGCCTGAAAGCCCATATCCTTTACAGCCTGCAATACCTCCGTCACGGAATCGACATCCACCGCGTTTACATATCCCTGCGAATACTGACCCTCTTTTACATTCTGCTGATCCATCAGCTTCCTGTTTTCACGGATCAGCTTATTCGCCGCCGTAATACTCATATAAATATTATAGCTTTCCTGATTATCCGCCTGCTCGAGGATACCCGTTATCTTTGCGCGGTACTCCTTAGGCTTAGGCTGGTCCGGTGTCGTAGGGTCTGGATTTTCAATCAAATATCCATTACCCGGATAATACTTCACATTCGCGGCAAGCCAATTGATATCCGGTCCTTGTGGGATTTGCATCGCCATATCAGAGCTTGCCATCGCCACGCCACCGCCCATCATCACCATTCCGCCATGCATGCCGCTCATATCGTTCGGATCAGAGAAATACTGTCGCGCGTTTGCGCCCACCACAAGCTCGATGTTTGAGTTTTCCCCAAACACACTGCCCTCCATAAACGCAAAGTCCATGGTTTTAGGATCTACCGCCATTACGCTCGTGTCTGCCCGATACTTTCCCACCACCATATACGAAGGGATATACATCACGCCTGTCGCGCTTTTCACACCCGGGATCGCGCGTATCTGGTTCAATTTCGCGTCCGTCAGCTTGGCATTTTCAGCCGATCCCATCGGCGATATCTCGATCTGCGTCAAATCTGTACTCTGCATGATCTGCTGATTAAATTGCTCGAGGTTTCCAAGCCCCAGCGCCACCATGATCACAATACACGCCGTACCGATGATCACGCCCAGCACCGTAAGGATCGTTCGCATCTTGCGCCGCCACAGATTAGACGCCGCAAGCGCGACAATATCAAAGAATGTCATCGTCGTCCATCTCCTCTTGGAGTTCCTGCGCGCGTTTTTTCTTTTTCTTTCTGACAACAACCACGATCACAACCGCGGCTACGCCCCCCGCAATAATGACCCATCCCCACCACGGAAAACCCTGCGGCTCTTCGGGCATCGGCTCGCCCATCCCCGGATTATTATAATCCGGCATGGGCACAAGCTCTGTTGTGACCGGAACCTTGATCTCATATTCCTCGCCGTATTCATCCTCATACGTAATGACAAAATTCCCTTCCGCCGGTCCGGGCTGAACCATTCCGCTGTCCTTGCCGTCTGCCTCCGGCGAAAGTCCGCCGCCAATTTGCCCGTCCTGCGCCTCTCTCCCTGCCATACCTTCTCCCGACACTGCAACATCTGTCGGGGCATCCGCACCACCGGCTATAGCAACCCCTTCCGTAGAAACGATCTTTTCATCATAGGCAACAGCACCACTACCGTCCATGCCGCCCACAGCACCATCCATGCCGCCCGTACCCGCGTTTGGATCTGCCGCAACCGAAGCATAAATATCGGCCGTCTTTGCCGTACCCGACTCCATATTACCGAGGAATGCGCTTGATTCCGGCACAAGTCCGGGTACATCAAGCGTAACGGTTACATTATACAGCGTATTTTTGCCCTTGTTGTAAAGATTCAAGCTTGCAGAAGTCGTATCACCCATATAGACCTGAGAGGGAAACTTCGGCGGGTCGTATTCGAGGCGTATTTTTTGGTGTACCTCCACGCTGATCTCATCCGTTGCCGTAAGCTGTGCCGCCTGATTGTCTTCGTATGCGATCGCAATATCAATCTTTTGCGGTCCTGCCTTTGCGTCTGCGCGCGCGGACATCGAAAACGTAAAGTCTGCCGTCTTTTTTGCAGCAATTTTCTCAATATACGCCGTATTGGTATTGTCCCCCGGCATCAGATCCGTTGTCTGGCTTTTAAACGTAACCGTAATATTCTTAACAGTCACCGATTTACTCGTGTTTTCAAGCGTAACCGTCACATTGAATGTTTCGCCCGCATTGACCGGATCAGGACTGATTTGATAATTACTGATAATGACCTTTGGCTGCGAGGTGGGTCCTCCCGTTCCTCCGCCTCCACCGCCGCCCGTACCGGGATCACCGGGTACAGATGGATCGGTCGGCTCCGGTAACGGATCCCCCGTCGGCTCCGGGGTCGGATTCGCCGGGTCCTGTCCGTCTGTGATCTTCACGAAAACTGTAAATTCCTGCATCTTGATCGATCCGTCCGCAATCGGGTATTTCGCAGTGATCACAACCGGATAATTACCGTTCACGCGGTCTGCGGCAAGCGGCAAGTTCAGACTGACCAAATACGATTGCACCGTATTTGTTGTACCGTCCGCCAGCTTGTTATTTTGCAGTACAATCTTTTCATTATAATTATTGAACACGAAGGGCGCTTTTTGCGGATCTCCTAAATTGACCGACACATTGATCGGCTCTCCCGCCTTTACCTGCTGCGATCCGCCGCTTGCAACAAGCGGCAGGATAATGTGCGCTTGATTGTTTGAAACCGTGGGGCTGTATCCGTCTTTGTATGTTGAATCCATGCCCATATACTGCGTCTGGTTATCAATCCGCAGCGCCGTTCCCCTGTCACCTTCGGCAACTGCCGCCAGCGCCGGCGAAACCATACACCCAAGCGCCATCATAATCACCAGTACAAATACCACAATCCGTTTCTTCATCTCAATTCTCCCCTTGTGTTCCTAATTCTGCTTCTATCACGCTCTCTGCTTCTGTTTGTTGGTTGCGCATATCGCGTTTTGCTACTTTTCCATCAATAATATGAATGATTTGGTCTGCGTACTCCGCCTTTTGCGAATCATGCGTCACAAAAAGCAGCGTCGCTCCGCGCTTTTTGGCCGCATCACACATAATATCCATAATCTGCGTCGCCGTCACAGAATCAAGGTTTCCCGTTGGTTCGTCCGCAAAGATGATCTCCGGCTGTGCGATGATTGCACGGGCAATCGAAACGCGTTGCTGCTGACCACCGGATAACTGGTTGGGCAAGTTGTTAAGCTGCTGTTTAAGCCCCATCTCGATCAGCAATTTTTTCGCGGCCTTGAGCCGTTTTTGACGGCTGACCCCACGGAACATCAACGGTAGCGCAACATTTTCCGCCGCACTCATCGTAGGCATCAAATTAAAAGACTGAAACACAAATCCAATGTGCTGCAGCCTAAAATCCACCAGCTCTTTTTCATTCATCTTGTACGTGGGCTTTTTCTTGATAAATATTTTACCGGAGGTCGGATGCTCCAACCCCGCAAGCAGCGAAAGCAGCGTTGATTTTCCGCTCCCCGAAGTCCCCACGATTGCACAAATCTCACCGGGCATGATATTGATATCGACACCGTCAAGCGCATGGATCTTTGCGCTGCCCATGCGATATGTTTTCTTTAAATTCCTTGCTGCAATGATCGGCTCCACGCCATACCTCCGTCAGGATCGTTTATTCAGGTTCTTTTTTAAATATAAAAAATTCCCGAAGATACACGGGAATCCCGAACCGGATAACATGCTGTTTGTCCCCATATACCATCTTTTTCATTATATCATAGAAATGATAACAAGACATTGTATCGCAATTGTATCACACAAAAAACGCCTAAATCCAATTCATTTTTACAAATATAATCACAAGATGTCCTTTTTTCCCGCGTGCTCTTTGATCTTACGAAAACTCTCTTCACTGATCACGTGCTCGATCCGGCATGCGTCTGCCGCTGCCGTCTTCTCATCCACGCCAAGCCACATCAGACATTCGCTCAACAGGCGATGGCGTTCATAGATCCCCTCAGCGATCTTTTGCCCTTCTTGCGTCAGATGCAGCTGCCCGCCTTTTTCCACCCAGACATAATTCGCTTCTTTTAATATACTCATCGCGCGGCTTACGCTTGGCTTGGTCACGTCCAGATAATTCGCAACATCAATCGAATGCACCACGCCCGTCTTTTGCTGCAAAACCAAAATTGCTTCCAAATAGTTTTCGCCCGATTCCCTTAAATCCATATCCTACCCTTTCCGTTCCCGGATACACCTTGTACGCCGGTCCTTTTGCATTGATTATAACATAATTTCGCCAAAAGCGATTGACAAATCAAGTTAGCCGTAGTAAACTCAGATGTGTCGATCGGGTTAGCATAGGCTAATCCATATATTTTGTTTCAATGTTAGCTTCTGCTAACACACGAAAGGAGTGACCGTTTCATATGCCTCTCACAATGGCCCGCGCAGGTATTAAAAACTTTATCTGCAAAATCAACGGCAAAGATGATGTCCGCCGCTTTCTCAGCAATCTCGGTTTTGTCGAGGGTGAAAACATAACAGTGATCTCTGAATTGGGCGGCAACATGATCGTCAATGTCAAGGATGCGCGTATTGCCATCAGTAAAAGCATGGCGAACCGTATTCTGATCAAAGAACAGACCTCTTAAGAAAGGAGTCAAGAATGAACGAATCATATTCAAAAACATTACGTACCGTCAAATGCGGCGAAACCGTAACTGTCAAAAGGCTCACAGGCAGCGGCGCTCTTAAGCGGCGCATTATGGATATGGGTATTACCAAGGGTACACCCATATTTGTTCGTAAGGTTGCTCCCCTCGGCGATCCCGTAGAGATTTCGGTGCGCGGATACGAGCTCTCCATTCGCAAATCAGACGCAGAAAGCATATTCATCGATTAGTCCGATTGCGCAGAGCACTTATATGCTCTGCATATTTTACGAATCATAGTTAGCCAAAGCTAACCTTTTGTTGGAGGAAGAATATCATGGAAATCAAATTTGCTCTCGCAGGAAACCCCAACTGCGGTAAAACCACCATGTTTAACGCGCTGACAGGGTCCTCGCAATACGTGGGCAACTGGCCGGGCGTAACGGTAGAAAAAAAGGAGGGGAAACTCAAAGGCTATCAGGACATTATGATTACAGATCTGCCCGGCGTTTATTCGCTATCACCTTATACATTAGAGGAAGTGGTCACACGGAATTATCTGCTCAACGAAAATCCGGATGTGATTATCGACATCGTCGACGCGACCAATATCGAACGTAACCTGTACCTGACGACGCAACTGCTGGAAACGGGTATCCCTGTTGTGATCGCGCTCAACATGATGGATATTATCAAAAAAACAGGCGACAGGATCGATCTCCATAAGTTGAGCGAACAGTTGGGCTGTCCCGTTGTAGAAACCTCCGCCTTGAAGGCAACAGGATTGGAAACACTAATCCTTACCGCACTCGAGATTTCGAAGACGGTAAAAACACAGCCTGTACTGCACAAGTTCGCCTCAGCGGTCGAAGACGTTCTTTCCTCCATCCGTCACAGCATCCAAGGGATGGTCTCTCCCAGTACGCTTTGCTGGCACAGCATCAAACTGTTCGAGCGAGATGAAAAAGAGGAAGGTATGTTTCATTTTTCGCCGAAAAAAAAGCAATATATCGAAGAAATCATTTCACAATGCGAAAACGAGTTCGACGATGACAGCGAAAGCATCATTACAGGCGAGCGCTATGCCTATATCCAAAAGCTAATGCGCGAATGCGTCAAAAAACGTGCGGTTCGGCTGTCTGCCTCCGATAAAATCGACCGTGTCGTCACCAATCGCGCGGCAGCGATCCCTATTTTCATAGGCGTGATGTTCCTCGTTTATTTTATCGCCATCAGCACGGTCGGCACGCTTGTCACCGACTGGACAAATGATGTGTTGTTTGGTACATATATTACAGACTGGGCAACAAACGGTCTTACCGCAATTGGCGCATCCCCTTGGGTCCTCAGTCTTGTGGTTGACGGTATCATTGGTGGCGTGGGCGCTGTCATTGGCTTTATCCCGCAGATGCTCATCCTGTTCCTGCTGCTTTCCCTGCTGGAAGACTGCGGCTACATGGCACGCGTCGCGTTCATTATGGATCGCATCTTCCGCAAGTTTGGGCTTTCCGGCAAATCGTTCATTCCCTTGCTCGTTGCTTCCGGCTGCGGTGTGCCCGGCGTCATGGCGAGTCGTACCATCGAGAACGAAAATGACCGGCGTATGACAATCATGACAACCACATTCGTGCCATGCAGCGCCAAGCTGCCTATCATCGCGCTCATCGCAGGCGCGCTGTTCCCTCAAAGTTCGTGGTGGCTCGCGCCGTGCGCATATTTTCTGGGTATCGGCATGGTCATCATTTCCGGCGTTATCTTAAAAAAGTTGAAACCCTTCGCGGGTGAACCCGCTCCCTTCGTGATGGAGCTTCCTCAATACCGTGTCCCCGCCCCAAAAGGCGTTTTCATACACATGTGGGAACGCGCACGATCGTTCGTCATCAAGGCCGGAACTGTCATTTTCATCTCTGCCGTCATAATCTGGTTCTTGAGCAGCTTTAACACACGCTTTGAAATGGTAGACATCAACAATAGTATGCTCGCATCCATCGGTACGTTCATCGCCCCTGTCTTTGCGCCGCTTGGCTTTGGCGACTGGCAATCCTCGGTCGCGACGATCACCGGGCTTGTCGCCAAGGAAAATGTGGTTGGCACAATGGGCGTACTGCACGGGCTAATGGACGCGACAGAAGGGACACGTGCATTGCTTACAAGCGTCGCCGCATCTTTTACGACAGTAAGCGCGTTTTCGTTTATGGCATTCAATCTATTGTGCGCGCCCTGTTTTGCTGCTATCGGTGCAATCAGCCGCGAAATGAACAGTGCCAAATGGACGTGGGCCGCAATCGGCTACCAAACATTGCTCGCCTACGTGATTGCCTTCATTATTTTCCAGCTTGGCAACATTCTGTTCTTAGGAAATTCCTTTGGGATCGGTACGTGCATCGCCCTCGCGCTTATTGTGCTCCTTGTATGGCTAATGACACGCAAAGGCTATCGGTCGAAAACAAAGAATAAAGAAACATTCTCTGTGCAAGCCAGAGGCTAGAAGGAAGTGATTTTATGGCAGACATCGTTATCGGCGGTCTGATCGCCGCCGCTATCCTTTTTATTATCATACGCGCTGTTCGCCACCGTAAACACAGTGGATGCAGCTTGTGCGCTTCGTGCGGCAGATGCCCCGGCACACGCCGCCGCTCCCAATAACACACACAAGGTCCGGAAATTACCGGGCCTTTTTTTCCGTTTTTTCCATAAATCCGATCATCTTCTCAAACGTCATCAAAGCGTGTTCTTCCCGCAGCTGAAACTGATACTCATGCATCAATATTTTTTCCTTCCGCGCATAAAGCACGCACTCTGCTGTCACACCTTTTTCTTTTAACGCTGCCTCCATGCGCTTGGCATGTCCCTCAAACGAGCCCATATTTCCGTCCGTCAAAAACGTAGAGGGAAAGGATGACGTGACCTTGTCCGTGAGCGAATTGAGCTTCCCGTCCCGCGAATCATACCACTTTTTATCATTCATATAGGCCCACGCCGCGCGTTTTAGCATCAAACCCATGATCGGCGCGTCGATATCCGCCAGCTTGCGCATATCGTACGGTCCGCAAAACAAAAGCGCCCCACATATGCTCCCCGTATCCTCAACCACCTGCGGAATTCCGATCTTCTGCGCATATTCGTTGCAAGTCTGCGCATTCAAAAACACCGACATAATCTGCGCTCCCGCAGAATCGCCGCCAAAATAGACTTGATCCATATCGACAAAATAATCCTGCGCATGTTTTTTCACATAAAGGTACGCTTCACAAATCTGTTTGAGCGGTATTGGGTAATGCTCTTCCGGCGCAAGACCATAATTCATGTTGACGACAACATATCCCCTGTCTGCCAACAAAACACTGAACGGCTTTGTATCCTTTTTATCTCCGCCTACATATGCGCCGCCATGCATCCAAAACACCACCGGAAGTTTTTTGCTTCTCTCTTTTGGACACAAGACATCCATCCTTCCGCCCAAAAAAGCAGATTCATAATCAATATCCTCAAAGATATCCACACGCTTCAAATAACATTCAAGATCTTTCGGATCTCTATATCCGCTGTCCGAGAACATTGCCTTCACATACCATGCCGTCGGTTCAGGCGACGCAAAATAATAGAACACAAATAACACGACAAAACCCGCGCCCATAAAAATCATTTTTCCCAGCCATTTAAAAAACTTCACGATGCTTTCTATCCTTCCGATTATTTCTTCATTATATTCGCGCAATACCAATTTATGCAATGGAATATTTTTCAATATTTTCAAAATTCCTACAGCGACCGACAAGATTCGACAGGACCAAATGATATACTATTGATTAAGGGGATAAACTATGCTAAACGACTTATTGGATGAAGAAATCAAAAATATTGGGGTTACGCTGAAGACGCATACTTTTCAAAACGATTTCAATGCGCTCACCGTAGACGATACGATCTTATTGAGCAGCAAACTGAAAGATACCGCGGAGCGAAACGCTGTCAAAGCACACGAGCTAGGTCATCAGTATACCTGTCCTGTCAACCTGCTGGAACTGGAACCCGAGCTGCAAAGTCGCTTCGAATATCTTGCCGACCGTTGGGCGACCTTAAAGGTCATGCCTTTGGAAAAACTTGTGGCCGCCTTTCGTCGGGGCATTCGCCTGCGCGACGAATTCTGCGATTTCCTCGAGATATCCGAGCCTTTCTTTCGTCGTGGTCTTACGGTGTACTCCGGTATCTATGGACAACATACCCAATATAAAAACTACACGCTGCACTTCGATCCGTTCAATATCGAGGAGCTTTAGCGCGTCGCATCAATCAATTCAATGAGTTCTGCGGGCTTTTGCACGATTGCCATAGCGCCATTTTCGCGCAGCTCCCGCTCCGGACGAAACCCCCACAATACGCCGACCGTATAAAGCCCTGCCGTCAATCCTGTTTTCATATCCACATCCGTGTCTCCCACATACAGGCATTCATCCGGCTGAACGCACAATTCTTGCAGAATTTTATGAGCGCCCGCCGGGTCAGGTTTCTTGGGAACATGGTCCATTTGTCCGCGTACAACCTCAAATGTATCATCTCCAAAATATTCGCCGATCACTTCCACGGTCTGCGCATGCGGTTTATTGGAAAGCACCGCCGTTTTGATTCCTTTTATGCGTAATGCTTCAAGCATCTCCAATATCCCGTCGTATGGCTTCACCTCATAACCGCACCATTTCTTAAAATACGCACGAAACAATCTTAGCCCTTCCTCAAGATGCGTAAGCGAAACATCGCCTGCCGCGTAAAGCGCCCGCTCCACGAGCGTCACCGCTCCGTCGCCCACAAAATAACGATATTGATCACTTTGTTGCGGCGCAAGTCCAAGATCCAGCAACATCCGGTTTCCCGTCTTCTCAAGGGACGCAAGCGTATTAAGCAGCGTTCCATCCAAATCAAAAATAACCGTTTTTATCAATGTTAAACTCCTTAATAAAAAGAGCACCCGGAAATCCGGATGCTCTTTCTTTCGTTTACCGTCAGATTACATGGGGTTAACGTTTACAGCTCTCATTTTGCTGCTGTCACGCGTATCCTGCTCCATGTCGAAAGTAACTTTCTGGCCTTCCTGCAAGGACTTATATCCATCTGCCTGAATCGCTGAGAAATGTACAAATACATCTTCACCGCTCTCGTCATTCGTGATAAACCCAAACCCTTTTTCTGCATTGAACCATTTTACTGTACCATTATTCATTCCGGTACCTCCCAAAAAAATAAAAATATGTGTAACAGAGATCTCAGAATGAAAAAATACATATCTGATAATCATTTAAAGGAACAAATGATTCTCAAACATGTAAAATCAATTCGTGCTCTAAATTACCTGTTTATTTTAACATGTTTGAAAGGGCTTGTCCAGTGCTAGATATAGATCAAATACAGGAAATCATGGCTATTTCTTCTATCGGTGGTGGTGGCAAACGATCTCACTCAAATCTTTCCTGTCTTTTGTACGCGGCGATTTGCCTTCCTCCGCCGGATATCCAAGCGTAATAATCATTCGTACCGTGCTTTCATGCGGCGCGTTAACAAGCTTTTTTACCTCATTGTCGCAAAACATGCCGATCATGCATGTTCCCAGTCCCAAATCTGCCGCCGCCAGCGTCAAATATGCCGCCGCCTGTCCCACATCCATTTGTGCAAAATGCTGCGATCCGTATTTTTTCTCGGGCATAGGGAACAGCTTCGCTTTCTCTTCGCAAACCACCAAAAAGACGGACGCGGTTTTCACAAAGGTATTCAACTTAGAGCTTCCGTCTTCCGCACCATTGATAATCATCTCGCGCAGCTCGTCTGCTTGCTGTGCCTCTGTGATAACCGTAAAATGCCACGGCTGGCTGTTACATCCGCTGGGCGCAAGGCGCGCCGCCTCAAGTATTCTCTCGATCTTTTCCGGTTCTACCGTTCCGGGCGCATATTTGCGGCAGCTTTCCCTCGCCTCAATTAACTTAAAAAATTCCATTGTTCTATCCTTTCAAAAAATAATCGTTGCTATTATTATATAACAGTTCTCCTTCCCTGCCAAACCTCATTCCCTGCTTTCACATAAAGCATCACGCTGTTTTACGCACAGCGCGGACACTTCATCTTTGTGCGCAAAAAGCGTACAGCCTCCATCATGCCCCGCGCAGGCTGCAAGCGAGCGCAATTCCATAAAAAATTCTGACCGCAACGCTGTTTCCAGCGAATTTTCCTTTAAATCAATATGTGAATACGGCGCAAACGGGCATGGCTCCGCACCGCCCGACGCACTGATATGGAAGAATCCGCGCCCTGAAGCAAGGCAGCCCCCCGTCTCCTCCTCGTCGCCCGGGAACGACACAACAATCATATCCAAAAACCGCTCGCGCAAATCGGTCGTCAGCCGCTGCATTTTCTTAACATCCTCATCAGTAAGCATCAGATACTCCGTCCCCTGCTGTACCGGAACATATTCCACATAGAACAGCACGCCGCATCCTTGGCTTCGCAGGTTTTCTACAAAGCTGTCTTGCGTCACCTCTTCCATATTCTCTTTTGTCACTGTAACAGAAGTCCCAAACAGCATTTTCTTTTTCGCGAAATGCCTCATCACATTTTCTACCTTGCTGTAAGCGCCTTGCCCGCGCCGTTTATCGGTCGCCTGTTCGTCCCCCTCGATGCTGAACACAGGAATCAAGTTGCGATGGCACTCAAACATCGTAAGGTATTCTTCGCTCACAAGCGTACCATTGGTAAACAAAGGAAAAATCATATTGGGAAAATCCGACGCCGCTTGCACCACGTCAGTCCGCATCAACGGCTCTCCACCTGCCAGAATAATAAATGAAACGCCCAGTTCCGAAGCCTGCGCAAAAACATTTCCCCATTCTTGTTTGTCCATATCCACTGCCTGACTTTCCCCGTCGCCGCATGCCCCTGACGCCCGCGAATAACAGCCCGTACAATGCAGATTGCATTTCGAAGTAACACTCGCAATCAAGAAAGGCGGCACATGCAATCCCTCTTTTTCCTTCTTTTCACGGCGTTTCGCGCTTTTTTTGATTTCCGGCACAGTCTTTATCAAGAATGCCAGCCCCTTCGGATTGTTGAGATAAAACCTTCCCGCCGTTTTCAAAAGCCGGGCGATTCCTTCATTCATATATTGATTCAAATTCATTTGTTTTCTCCGTGTGAAATATGATAGTTAGAAGCGAACTCCTCCACATGACATTCAATAAGCCGCAGCGCCTCTTTCTGCCGCTCCGGCTTTGAATCATACATCAACAGCAAAAAGAAGATCGGAGCATAGAACTCCAGCGCCATCACCTGCGGATCCGCCTTACGAAAATATCCCTCCTGTACCAATCGTTTAAACAAAGCGGTCTGAAATCCAAGCGCACCATCGACCATCCACTCCTCAAAGAGTTTCGCCGCCTCATTGTTTTTATACTGCTCGATCATCAATAAGTGAATAAACTGCTTCGCATACGGATCATCGAGAAAAAACAAAAACATTGCCTCCACAGCTTTTTTCAGCCACTCCACACTATTTTCGCCATATTGTTTGTAAACCTGCTCGACCTCGCCCTGCGGCAGCTTATAAAACGCCATCGCCTGCTCAAAACGTTTGTTCATTTCCTCAAGCAATACCGCAAAAATCTCCTGTTTGCTTTTGTAGTGCTTATAAAGCGAGCTGTCCTTGATCCCTACAGAGTTTGCAATATCCTTGACCGATACACCGTCATATCCCCGCACAGAAAAAAGGCATAGCGCTTTTTGTAAAATCACTTGTTTTGTATCCCGTCTTTCCATATCACCCTCCAAAGCTAGCGCTTACTAGCTAAATTATAGCTAGTAAGCGCTAGCTTGTCAATAGAAACATATTCTTAAAAAAGAGGCTGCCCTAGTTTTTATTCCAGGATAGCCTCTTTAATTCGATCGTTTCACAAAAGCACACTTGCGTTCTTCTAGCTCACAGACTCAAATTCATAAAATTCCCCAGACTCACTTTTTAGAACTAGCTCGTCTTCTGTCAATTTCCATATTTCATAAATGACCACAGGCTCGTTGTTATCATTCACAAAACGCAAGTTTCCATCCTCAATACGCTGATAAGTTGCTTCTGATGCTAACGGTATACTTGTAACCCATCCGTCATCATCCCACACATAAAAATATGCTGGACTGTACCATGTCCCAGTAATTAATTCATATAGTAAATCCGCATCATTTATTTCTTTTAAAACTCCCTCAGCGTCCTCCATCCCTTCGTCAATTAGCTTCTTTAGAATCACCCTCGCCTCGCCAAACTCGCCTTCTACATATAAAGCGATCGCTTTATATGAATCCGAAAGACCGGCGTATTTTTCATTCCCCTCCATTAAAGTCATCAATTCGGATACACGCTCATAGTCCATATTCTCCACCGCGTACGCTACCTCACGTAACACCACTTCTTCAATGGATTTCTGTACCTGTTTCTCGTCCTGAAAAGGAATATTTTGCAAGATGCCTATGGTTTTGTCATAATCACCCGCTTCCGTATACCACGCATTTGTCCATTCCTGAGCCCAATACTTGATCGCATCCCTTGCATCAGGCGTATCGTTCAGGCGTTTCAGCCATTCATACCCCACTTCGTCCTCATTCTCTTGGAATTGCCAATCCGCTTCCAGGCAGATGATATTAACGATTTGTTTATCTACTTCCTTATCGCCCTCATATGGCTTCAAGAGCTCCAGCGCCTCTTCTGTTTTATCATCATAATACATCTGCATACTGTACGCGACCACGATATCTTTTTTCAGTTGATCCGCCTGTTCGCTTTGCGACGCTGATTCCATATATTCCAATGCTTTTTCATATTTCTCATCCTGAAAAGCCGCACCCGCCTGCGCAATCGCGTAGCTGCCTTTGTCTGCTTCGGATAAGAAATATGCCGTCTCATACTTCTGTTTGGCTTGTGCGTAGCGTTCCTGTTCCATCAGCTTTTGTGCCGCCTGTATCACTCCCGCGTTTTGCGTAAACAAGACACCGCACACGATCGCCGCTGCCGCCGCAACGCCAATTGGGATCAGCCACAAAAGCTTTTTTCTTCTCTTCTTTTTCTTCTGTACAGCTTCCATTCCGACCGGCGCATTTTGCGGGATGGTTTCTGCCTGCTGCACGACCGGCGGCGCAATCGAAAGCGCCGTGATCATTTCTCCCGCATTCTGATAGCGTTCGCGCGGGTCAGGGTTGAGGCACTTCAAAAATGCCTGCTTATTTTGATCATAGATCGGCAGGGAGTTGATCTGATTGACGATCGTCTGATCGTTTTGCATGCGCGCAAAAATTTCCGGCGGGTCTGCCCGGAACAAAAGCCGGTACAGCACAGCCGCAAACCCAAACACATCCGTATATCCTCCATCCGCAATATCGGCACGATACTTCTCCAGCGGAGAATACCCCGGGCTGATCACCATATTGCCGCCTGCCTGTGCGGTTGCCTGTTGCTCCTTCAGCTGTGTTAAACCTGTTTTAGGATCGATCAGTATATTGTCAAGCGAAACGTTCCCATACCATTGCATTTGCGTATGCATTTGTGCGAGCTGGTATGCTATTGGCGCCAATATACGCACCGCATGTTCAAATACAAACGGCGTATAAACCGTCTCCAGATAACTGTTCAGCGCGATCCATTTCCCCTTACCCTGCTTCTTCATCGTCTCCGTGCTCCTTTTTTTCCTTCTCATCCATAAAAGCAATATTGTCACCGCGACGGCAGCAGCCACAATGATCGTGATAGGTATCCAAACCGGAAAAGCGGTGTCATGATAATATGCGATCTCCTGATCGTCCAAAAAATATTTTAACTCCAGGCTGCTGATCGCGCCGTTGATATTCTCCGCCGACAGCAACGCCTTCCCTTCAGGTCCCACACCAAAAGAGGTGATCCCTATTATTTCGCCTTTATCATTAAGCAGCGGTCCTCCGGAATTGCCGCCACTTATCGGAACGTCGATCTGGTAAGCCTGCACGCTTTTTGGCGAATCCGTAAGCCATGAAACAGGCTTGACCGAGCTCACGATACCGGATGTGATACTGACCTGTTCGCTGAAGGTATCTGCTTCATCAAACACATAGTCAGCAGCTGCGGGAAAACCGAGCGCATAAACCTCCGCGCCAATATTGGTTTCCATTTCCTTCGTGTTGATTCGCAACGGACGCAACTCGCTGATCGGCTCATTCAGTTGAAGAATCGCCAAATCTGATGTTGGCAATTCCGCGTAAACTGTTGCCTTTGTCTGCAGATTACTATCCGTTATCACAGTAATTTCATATGGATCGCCTTCTATCACATGATAATTCGTCACAATGAAATCAACATAATCGCTGTCCCCCACTGCAAATCCGGAACCGACTACCGCGCCCTCGTCCTCTCCCGGATATTCGCAAATGATCCGGGCAACGCCAGCTCTTGCATCCAACACTTCCTGTGGAGCGCTGGCGGCAAAAGTCACCGTTGCAATAGACAAACACATCAAAAAGCAGACGACCATGCCAATTTTTCTGTAAATATGATTTTGTTTCATACGGTTACCCTCGATAATCAATACGAAATAACGAAAAAAAAATGATTTTAATGTGAACCTAGATATATAATACTATAAGAATATAATATTTTCAAGAAAATAAAAAATCATAAGCCGTGCCTGCTTCCTCTTTGATATCCTCCCTCATGCGTTATGCTCCATCCGTTTTTGATTTTGTTTATTTCATCTATAAATTTTTTACGCAAAAAAGCAAACACGCCGGGTCTGAACCGACGTATTTGCTTTCTACTGCTATAATAAGAGAGTAGCTGAATGGTTGCCTGATCCTTATAACTCGTGCTCTGTACGCGCGATAATACTATCCTGCACTTCTTCTGCCAATTCATTGAAAAATGCGCTATATCCTGCAACGCGTACAACGAGGCTCTTATACTTTTCGGGCGTTTCCTGCGCTTCCTTAAGCGTATCGGCTGATACAATGTTAAACTGCACATGCCCGCCGCCCAAGTTGATATATGACATCACCATGTCCACCCATTTCTTCAATCCTTCCGGTGTTGACACCGTCATAGGTGTCAACTTCTGGTTGAAGATAACACCATTGGCACAACGGATATGGTCGATCTTCGCAACAGATTTCATGACCGCCGTCGGTCCTTTCTTGTCCGCGCCATAATCAGGAGAAATACCATCCGCGAGAGGGTCTCCGGAGTATTTTCCGTCCGGCAGCGCTGCCGTCGCCATACCAAATGCCACGTAAGAAGCTACCGGAAGCAGGGCAGCGACAAACGGACCGCCGCGGTATGTTTCATAGCCCATCATTGAATCAAAAAACATATCTGTCGAAAGCTTGACCATTTCATCCGGCGCATCAAGATCATTTCCGTACTTCGGAACTTTGTTGAGCAAAAATTCGCGCATTGGTTTTTCATTGTCATAATTGTCCTCCAACGCACAGATCAGCTCATCCATCGTATACAGTTTGTCCTCGTAGATCACCTTTTTGATCGCGTACAGCGAATCTCCCGTGTTTGCGATCCCCACGCCAAGCGGTCCTGTCCAGTTGTAACGCGCTCCACCCGACGTTACATCTTTGCCATTTTTGACGCAATCATCCACCAGCATAGAAGTAAGCGGCGTAGGCGACAATTCTTCATGTACCATATCAATGATATTATCCCATGTTACAAGCTTTTCCATACAATAATACATCTGTTTTTTAAATGCTTCCAAAAATTCGTCGAACGTTTGAAAATTGCGCGGATCGCCCGTCTTGATGGATACCTGCTTATTGCTGATTTTGCACATCCCGTTATGCAACGTCAGTTCAATGATCTTACTCATGTTGAAGTATCCGCCATTGCAGCGTCCCCATGTGTTGAGCGGCGTTGTTTCCACACAGCCCACCGGCACATAGTCGCGCGCCTCCTCAAATGGAACCCCCACATTCATCATGGCCGGAATATACACGTCGTCATTCACGATTTGCGGCATACCGTTGCCCATACGGATCGCCTCGCATACCCGTTTCACAAATTCAAATGGGCTGTTCTTGTGTAGACGCGCAGAAAAGTTCGGCTGCATCATTACAATATGTGAATGCGCCTCTAAGCATCGGTAAGAAAGATCGTTCGTGCCATCCGTGCCGTCCGGCTTAAGACCCCCGACCACCAGATTCTGTCCCATCGGATATCCGGCATGGAACGCCGCGTCCGCTTCGCAATATACTTTGATCGGCTCGGTAAATTTGATCCAAAATGATTCCAGCAATTCCTGCGCTTTGATCTTTGTCAGCTCTCCACTCAGGATATCCTGCTCATAATACGGGTATACAAACTGGTCAAACCGTCCCACAGTGATGGACGGACCGTTGTCGTAGATCTGCACAGCAACCTGCACCAGCCAGATGCTTTGCAAAGCTTCATAGAAATCTCGCGCGGGAAATTCCGGCACACGCCGACAGTTTTGCGACATGCGCTTAAGCTCATTTTTTCGCTTTTGATCCGTCTCCTTTTCAGCCATTTCCGCTGTCAGATCAGCATAGCGGTTCGCAAACATGATCATCGAATCGCAAATGGAAAGGCATGCCCGATAGAACTGCATTTTCTTCATGTCCTCCGCTTTCCACTCGGCAAGCAGTTCTATCTGTTCTTTTATATCCTGCTTAATTCCCGTAAACCCTTTTTTCAAAAGTTTCTCATAATTGAGCACAACATGACCAATTCCGCCTTCCTCGTGCACACCCACGCTGAACAGTCCCGCGTCCTCGCGCAACAATCGGATGTCCTCACTCAGATGTGTACGCATATGATCGGAAAATGTCTTTCCCTTCCAATATGGCAATATTTCCTCGCGAAACGCGCGAATCTGCTCCTGCGATATCCGGAACTGATCTTGTGCGCGTGTCGGCAGCGTTTCGATTTCACGATCGATCCACTCTACCGCAAATTCCGGAAAAAACGGCGCACTCCGCCTTTTGCTTGCCTGATGTCCGCAAATCAGTTCCTCCGGCACAACAAACAAACTCATTTCTCGCAGCACCGCGTCAAAAGCCTTTGCCTTGCGCACGATCTGATCTTCATTTTCCGTCGCCTGATAAATACGCGTCACAATATGCGCCCGTTCCAAACAAATCTCCGACTTTACGTTGATCAAACTTTCCCGCAGCCTTTGGCATCTCTTATATTCTTCCGTTTCCGGTGGCATAACGTCTTTACTATTCAAAAACATTTCTGTGGTTCCCATAATCATTTACCTCCTTATTTATAAATAACCATTTTTATCGTCAAATGGCAGCCGCCCTCTTCAGCCACCATACAATTCACATATTCTTCACTTTTCAACCGCCGATCTGCACCTGTAATCCATACGATTCGACAAGTTTTTTGAGTTGTTCCATCTCCTCTTCATCAGGCGCATACGCGTCCGCACATTCATATTCCATATTCATTTTTTTATACTTGGGTTCTCCAAAGCGATGATACGGCAGCAAATGTATTGCGTTTACACCTATACTCTTAGCATATTTTGCTGTCTTTCCAATGTTTTTTACATCAGCGTTGTATCCGCCGATCACCGGAATCCGTACGATCATTTCTTTCCCCAACTTCGCCGCCTTCTCGGCGTTTTGTAAGATCAATTCATTTCCCGCACCCGTAATACTGCGATGCTTGTCGCTGTCCATATGCTTGATATCATATAAAACCTGGTCCATATACATCAGTATCCGACGAGCTTTTTCCCACTCAACAAAACCACAGGTTTCCACTGAAAGATGAATAAAATTGTCCTTCAGCCGGGTTGCCAGAGCCTCCAGAAACTCGTCTTGCGAAAGAGGCTCACCGCCTGAAAATGTAACGCCGCCACCCGACGCTTCATAAAAAATGCGGTCACGCATCACTTCCTCTACCACTTCTTCGACAGACATGGTTTTCCCCATCATCTCCCGCGCGCCGGTAGGGCAAACAAACTCACACTTTCCGCAACCGGTACACAAATTTCTGTCCCACCGCTTTAGGGTCAACGCATGCGTTTCGCATACATCATAACACTTTCCGCACCCCATGCAATTGTCCGCGTGAAAGCTCATTTCCGGATAGTATTTCTGCGATTCCGGATTGGCACACCACTTGCACCGCAACGGACACCCCTTAAAAAAAATATTGGTCCTGATGCCGTCCCCATCATGCAGGCTATATCGCTGTATATTAAAAATCACGCCTTCGGGTCCCATAACAGTCCTGTCCTTTCTTTCGCAAATCGGTCTAAAACCGGGAGCGCATGATTGCGCATACCCGGCTCTAAACCTACTTGCCTTGCTATCTTACATTATGGAGATTGCTCTTTTATCTATACCCACGAGATTCTTAGTCATAAACCAACTGCGAAATCATTTCATCGTCGATATTGGTCGCATCATACCACCTCGCGCCTGTATCCACATCCGCTACACTCTTACCATTCGCCGCGTCAGCCGCAAGCTCAACAGCCTTATAGCCGATCTGGAAGGGATCCTGCGTCACAGAGCCAATAAACCAGCCATTACGAACCGCCTCTTTTTGGGGCGCGCCCGCGTCAAATCCCGCTACTGTTATTTCAGCATATTTGCCACCGTCACCAAGGTCTTTGCCATCGCTTGTCGCGTTCAACATGCCGCCAACCGTACCCTCGTTTGAGCAGAAGATACCGATAATGCCCTTTGTATCAAGCGCCGCCTGTGCCGCATTTTTAAGATCCTGCGCGTCTGTTGTCGGAGCGATCTGTGCTAAAATATTTACAACGGGAGCTTTCTCCGCATCCTGTTTGTAAAGATCATGACCGATCACCGCTACCTGACCCGGAAACAACTTTTCAGCTTCTTCTTTCATCTTCGCGATAAAACCTTCCGTACGTCCGGTTACAGAGGCGGATGTTGCGTCCTGAGAAACGACTGCGATGGTTACCGGGTTGGCTTCTGTCGCCGCTTTCAATTTTGCCAGAAAATCAGCATCCTTCATCATGTTCTCCGCAGCAAGCGCAGCCGCCGCTTTATTGTCCGTAGCCGCCGTAGCCGCTACCTGACCTTCCGGTGCTTCCGGAACGCCGGAGTCAAATCCTACAACCGGAATTTTTTTGTCCATCGCATCTTGCAACTGCGACGTTACAGATTGCGTATCCAGCGCTGCCAATGCGATCGCCGCGGGCTTTTTCGCAAGAGCACTGTTAAACTGGTCAACTTGTCCCGGAATATCCGATTCCGAAGCGGGACCCTGAAAATCGATTGTCACACCGAGGTCCTTCGCCGCCTGATCAGCGCCCGCCTTAACGGTCTGCCAGAACTGGTGCTGGAAGCCTTTTGCCAGTACCACAACCAGTTGATCGCCGCCTGCCGCTGCCGCTGATTCGCTCGGAGCTGCCGCTGATTCAGCCGGTGCTGCTGCCGATTCACCGGGAGCCGCCGCAGACTGGCTGGGGGTTGCCGGCGCGCCGCATGCCGCAAAGACCATCACACACGCAACGACCATACCGATGATCGCTATCATTCTCTTTTTCATTCTTTTAGTTCCTCCTTTAAGAATACTCATTCTTTATCACTATCAGGCTTATGCCTGAAAAGCACTTGATTATCCGTTTAGTCCGCAACTTTTACTTTGTTTGCCGCTTTTTGGCGCGAGATATCCATCAATACCGCCAATATCACGACGATCCCTACAAAGAACGTTTGCCATTGCGGCTGTAATCCAATCGTGGTAAGCCCTGTTTTGAGTACCGCCATAATGAAAACACCAATCAATGTTCCTGACATCGTTCCTACGCCACCGGCAAGCGACGTGCCGCCAATGACGACCGCAGCAATGCCTTGTAGTTCAAGTCCGTTCCCCGTTGAAGGCAGTACAGTCGTGTATGACGCCGCGTACATAATGCCAGCAAAGCCACAGAAGATACCGTTTACGACATATACCAGGAATAACCATTTATTCGTATTGACACCTGATAAGCGCGCCGCTTCTTCGTTAGAGCCGATCGCGTAGGTATATTTCCCGAACTTTGTTTTATTAAGCAGAAACCACGCAAGTACAAAGAATGCCGCCAACCAAATCACGCCTACCGGGAACCCCGTTTCTGTTTTCAAAAACAATTCCTTAAACCAACCGCCTTCTGTTCCTGTAGTCGGGAAGCGTTGTGTCTGTACCGAAACCACGATAGCGCCCAAACCCTGCGAGATCATCATCGTACCCAGCGTCGCGATGAACGGCGGAAGTTTCAATTTGGAAATCAACAAACCATTGACCGCAGAAAAACCGATTGGGATCAATACGACAAGAATGAGCGCCGCCCATAACGGCCATCCCCACATGTTGTAAGCGCCGCCGCCAATAAGCGCGCCGCACATCATGATCGTACCAATAGAAAGGTCGATCCCTCCTGTGATGATCGGGAATGTTACACCAATCGCCAAAAAGCCGATAAAGTACGCCGCTTCCAAAATACTGGTGATAAATCCAACGCCGTCGATGCCTTTAACAAAAACGCCGAACAGCATAAAGAACGCAAACAGTACGACAAGTGCACCAAGCGCTAAAAGTTTTTGCAGCTCGATTTTTTTACCGCCCTGTTTTTTCAATGCATTTTCTCCGTTACCCATTTTCCCCTACCTCGCTTAATTTCTCATTGTTGCAAACTGCATGATGCCTTCCTGCGTCGCTTCTTCAATGCGGATCTCTCCCGTCAACTTCCCTTCGCACATAACGACCACACGATCACTCATGCGCAAGAGTTCCGGCATTTCAGAAGAAATCATAATAATGGATTTCCCTTCGCTCGCAAGCCGGTTCATCAGCTTATAGATCTCACTTTTCGCACCAACATCTATGCCGCGTGTCGGCTCGTCGAAAATCAAAATATCGCAGTTTCTCACCAACCATTTTGCAATAACCACCTTTTGCTGGTTACCACCCGACAAGTTACGCACCAGTTGATGGATCGACGGCGTCTTGAGCGCCAGCTTATCCACATACTCCTGCGTTACCTTGGCAATCTTTCTTTCGTTAACAACCACACCGTTCACATATTCGTCCAGCGTCGCCATCACTGTGTTATCAGCAATGGACAACCCTACCGCAAGTCCGAACGCCTTTCTGTCCTCTGAAAGATAACCGATCCCGTTTGCGACCGCGTCTTCAGGCGTATGTATTTGAACCTCTTTACCGCTTACAAAAATTTTGCCGCTTGCTTTTGGATCAGCGCCAAAAATCAGTCGCGCCGTTTCCGTACGTCCTGCGCCCATCAGCCCCGCGAGTCCAAGGATCTCGCCTTTCCTAAGTTCAAAACTCACACCCTTCACAACAGGCGACACCAGCTCCTCTACTTTTAACACAACAGGCGCGTCCTTTGGAACGGCGCTATGCGTTTTCGGCTCTTCATAAATCGTGCGCCCCACCATCATGCTGATGATTTGGCTCATATCCGTATCTGCCGTCCGCACCGTATCAACATATTGTCCGTCGCGCATTACCGTAATATCATCCGTAATGATTTTGAGCTCTTCCATTCTGTGGGAGATATATACGATCCCCACACCCTTACTTTTCAGATCCTCAACAAATTTGAACAACTCATCGATTTCTGACGTTGTAAGCGCAGCGGTCGGTTCATCCATGATCAGAATATCTGTATGAAGCGAAATCGCCTTGGCAATCTCGATCATCTGCTGTTTTGCCACCGAAAGCTTGTTGATCGTCGTATCCGGATCAATATCCAGTCCAAGTGACTCCAAAAGCTCTTTGGTCATCTGATACGTTTTTTTCTTGTCCAGCGTGATCCCTTTTTTCGGTTCGCGTCCAATAAAGATATTGTCCGCTACCGTCAAATGCGGCATCAGGTTCAATTCCTGATGGATCATGCTGACCCCATCTGCAATCGCTTCTCCCGGTGTCTTATAATCGACTTCCCGTCCCTTAACAACAACGCTTCCGCTGTCGCGTTCATAAATACCCGTCAAGACTTTCATCAACGTCGATTTGCCCGCGCCATTCTCGCCTACAAGACCGTGGACCTCTCCCTTTTTCAACTTGATCTGCGCGTCATCAAGCGCATGAACGCCCGGAAATCTCTTTTGTATGCCATGCATACTCACCACGACTTCAGCCATTCTCAAACCACCTCTCTTAAGTTAACACTTGCTTTGAATCCACAATAAAAATTTATTAAACCCTTGCTTTTGTTTTATGATATCTCTTCGTCTTTGAAAAAGTAATAAACAAAACCACACAAAAGATTAAGGATTTCATACCAATCTGCAAACATCATTGTCAAATGTAAAAAACCATAAAAAAAAACGCCTTTGATCCTCATCAAAGACGTTTTTTAGCGTCGCTTATACAAATGGATAAATCAATTTCTGAATTTCTTCCTCCCGCATATTGTCTTGTGTCACAAACGCAAACCCTGTATCCACATTCTTTTCCACCTGTTCATTTTTTAAAATTTCTACCGCTGCCTTGATCCCCATATATCCCATATTAAACGGCTTTTGCACGGCAAATCCTTTCACAATACCATCCTCTAACGCCTCATTTAGCACGGTAGAGCTGTCTATCGCATAAAACGAAACATCCCGATAACGCCCCGTTTCTCTGAGCGCCTTTGCAATTCCCTCCGCCGCGATCTGATTCGTGCCGAATATGCCCTTCAGATCCGGATTATCTTGTAAAACCTGCAATGTCGTTTCATATGCCCTGTCAATACTGTCTCCGATGTCGTACTCCCCAACGAGCTCCACACCGCCTTTCAGAATCGCTTTTTTAAACCCCTGCGTACGCGCGACCGCCGTTGAAGAAATCATTTGGTGCGAAATAATAGCGATCTTTCCTTCGTTTCCGATCTCCTTTGCCATTTTCTCTCCAACGCTGCCCGCCGCAATTTCGTTGTTTGTGCCTACGAAACAATCTTCGATCGGCTTCGCAAGTTCAGAATCTACCATCACAAGACGGATCCCCTCGTCCATTGCCTGCTTTGCATACGGAAGAAGATCATCCTGATCGACTGCCGCCAATAATATCACATCCGGCTTTTGCGCGATCGCTTTTTTCATTTGTTCGATCTGCCCTTGCGTATCCGACTCCGAAAGCGGCGCATCTTTTGGTGCTTCGGGCGCAAGCAGCGTCAGCTCGACGTTGAACTCCTTCGCCGCGACCTGCGCCCCCTGCTTCACAGATTCCCAGAAATCAAACCCCGTCTGTTTTGATTTACTGATAAAAACAGCCTGCAAATTCTCATTGCGTGTTTCACTCTGCGTCCAAAATATACCTGTCATCACAAGCATCGCCGCAATGATCGCGGCAATCACGCCATAATATACCTTTTTGCTCATGGCTTCTCCTTTATCGGCAGCGTGACCGTAACAATCGTTCCTTTTTTAAATTCGCTTTCGATTCTCACACCGTATTCCTCACCATAGTAAAGCATGATCCGCTCACGGATATTATTGAGCCCTACCCCTCCATGGTTTATCTTTTTCGGTCTGCGGCGCAAAAAACCTCCCGAAAGCTCAAATGGACGCATGCCACGCCCATTATCCTCCACCGTGAAAACAAGCTTACTTCCCCATTTTCTCCCCTCGATCACAATTTTCCCGCCATTCGGATTGTTTTTGATTCCATGATAAATGGCGTTCTCCACGATCGGCTGCAGCAAAAGTTTCGGCATATACAGATCCATGATATTATCCGGTATTCTGATTTCATAATCGAGCATATCATAGCGCATTTTCTGGATCACCAGATAGCTGCGCACGTGTTCGATCTCATCAGAAACCGGAATGATATCTTTTCCGGAAGACAAAACGATACGAAAATAGTTTGCAAGCGCCAACGTGATCTCCTTGATCTTTTCATTCCCCGCGTCCTCCGCGATCCAAATGATGGAATCCAGCGTATTGTACAAAAAGTGCGGATTGATCTGCGACTGAAGGGCTTTTAATTCGCTCGTCCTTATCTGCTCCTGATCGATCATCACCTGTTCCATCAATTGCTTTAGCGTATTGGTCATCGCTTTTAACGAAACGCCCAGGTTTTCGATTTCTATGGTCCCTTTGATATCAAAGCTTGCATCTAAATTTCCGTGCTCTACTTCATTTACCGCAAGTTCCAGACGGTCAAGCGGTTTTGTAATCATCTTTGCCAGCTGTACAGATCCAATAAAAGAAACCAGCATCATTCCAAGCGCCAAAATCGCATAGATCAAACTCATCTCCCCGGTGGTTGAAACCAGTTCGTCAAGCATCGTCACCCCGACGATCTCAAAGTCCGTACCCGGTACCGTACTTATGGTATAGACCTTATTGTCTTCCGGAAGCTCCAGCGTATAGGTATTGGTTTTTAATACCGCATCAATATTTTCGTCCTTCAGTCCGGAATAAATGAGCTGCAGCTGCGGATGATATACAATATGTCCTTCTCCGTCGATAATAAAAACATATCCGCTCGCGCCCAAATTGATTGAGCTCAATATCTCGTCTATCACAGCATAATTCAGCTCCAAAAGCTGCGTACCCACCGCTTTGCCATCCTCATCCAGTATGGTGCGCGCCAGAGAGATCACCCATGGGTTATCGCTTTTCGTCATCGTCCGCACACTGGTCCCGGTAAGCGCACATGCACCGGCTTCCACCTCTTTTAACTTTTGATACCATTGATCCTGCGTAATGTCATATCCATCTTTCATCACCAGCCCCTCAGGTACATAAACCGGTTTATTTAGGCTGTCAAACACAAAAATGGACGCAATCCCGTCACCGATCTTCGGGATATCCCGCAAGAACCGCTCATAATTCTTCTGTGCGCTCTCTCTTCGTTCGGGCATGGGAAAATATCCCTTCTGCAAAAAATGGATCAAATCAGCATTTGCATTGATGAGCGCCGTAATATCCTCCGCATTCGAAATATACCGCCCAATATTTTTTCCTACCTGGGACAATATGACCTTCGTATCGTCCACTGTCCTCGTTTTCATATTTTCATAGGAATAGTAATAAGAGATCGCGCTCATAAGTACAAGGATCGCAATCATAAAAAGCGAAAAACATAATATAATCAGGGTCGATATTTTTTTGGGCGTCCGTGCCTTTTTCATCATACGCTAACTCTGCTCTTTAAATTGCCTCGGCGATATCCCCATAATTTTTTTGAATACCGAACTAAAATATGTCTGATGCATAAACCCTGTCTCCGTAGCGACCTCATACACCTTACTGTCCGGGTATGCCAAAAGCTCTGTCGCCTTTTGAATGCGGTATTCATTCAAGTAATCCACAAAAGTTTTGCCCGATTCCTTTTTTAAAATCATACTGATATATCCCGAGCTTAAAAAGAGGTCCTCACTGCACTTTTTTAAATTCAGGTCATTCTTTGCGTAATTTTTTTCAATGTACTGCCTGATTTTCAAAAAAAGCTGTCCGCTTCTCGATTTCATATTAGATACATAAGACGCCAGTTTTTTATACAGCTCCTTAAGCCATTCCTCCGCCTCATCCGGCGAATCGAATCCCTCCACAACTCCGACCGGATCGAAGGTGAATATCCCCTGTCCCTCTTCGCTTTGCAGACGGCTGTCCACCGATTCGATCGTGTTGGATATTTTGAGAAACAATCTCAAAAGCATACTCCGGCACTGATCGTCCCCGGGCATCAGCTCTTTTAATTCCACAAAAAAAGCCTCGATCAGCTTTCTGCTTTGCTCCGCGTCATTTCCGTACATCGCTTCTAAAAGCAACTTCTCTAAATGCTCCGGATATTTCAGTCCTTCCGAAGCGCGCTCCTTGATATCCGAATAGTAAATCACGTTCTGTCCTGACAATATAAAGGCATATCGAAGCGCTTCACGAGCCTGTTCCGCCATAGCTGCAAGCCCGCCGATCTCCGCGACCTCCGAAACAGCAAAATCAACCGGAATTTCTAAAAAACTAAGCAGATTCTGATATATCTCCATAAGGATATCATCCATTTTCATGCGCGATTCCGCGCAAACGAGCATTGCCAGCTCGTTTTTATATGTTTCAAATGCAAACCCTCGTTTTTCGTTTTGCAAAAGCTCTCCCGCAATATTCAAAATGGAAAATCGCGCCAATTCATCGGAAATCTCGTCATCCCAGATTTTACATCCGGATAAATAGTCCTTCATCAAAACAAAATAGACATCCTGATTTTGCATTTCCGTATATCCGCAAAACAACGGAATATCCGCTGCCGCGCGCTTGTCCTGCTTGAGGATAGAATTTAAAATCGCGGCGGCTTTCACATCGTCCTGATGTATCGTCTCCTGCTTTCCGCGTTCCTCTTCTATTTTGGCAAGCTGGTTCTTAACAACGCGCTCCACCATTTCTTTGGTGATCGGCTTCAGAATATAATCATCCACACCCATGCGCAGCGCGCTACGCGCATATTCAAAATCGTCAAAGCCTGTAATAATAACAACCTTCACCTGTGGATATTTCTTTTTGATGATACTTGCAAACTCAAGCCCATCCATCCGGGGCATACAAATATCCAGCAAGATAACATCAGGTACATTTTCCAGCACTTGTTCAAACGCCTCTACCCCGTTTTCCGCCTCTGCGACCATTTCAATATCAAGTTCGTTCCAATTTACACTTTTGGTAATTCCGTGACGTACCAAAGCTTCGTCATCTACAATTAGTATCCTATACATCTTTTTCGTCCTTAATTCCGGCACAAAAAGACCGTCTTTATTTTCCTATATTTACATGTCCACCCATCAGACAGTTTTGGCTCGAAATACGAATCCTTTTGTTTTATGCGTGAAATATTTAAAAGTTGTATTCTATACTATTCTATTTTATTGCGTTCGTCAATGCGCAATGTCCGATAAATAAAAGGACAGGCCCTCACCTGTCCTTTTAAAAATGTTTTCATCTCTCAAATTGACTTGTAATCTTCATTTGGCAAACCACTCGGCTCTTCAGCCTGAACGGAAAACCCCATCAACTTTGCCGGAATGCGATAAAACGGTTTGCGTCGCTGCACGTTATATTCGATCGCTGCCTTACGATATACGGAACGGCTCACCTCAAGCGCATGCCGCGCGCTGCCCTCATAAGGCTTTTGTGCTTTTTGTTCTGCTGCCAAATTCAGCGCAACTTGCGCAGCAAGCTGCTTTAATACCTGTCTCTGTCTTTCCAATTCTCTAAAAACCATATAGTGCCACAACACAACCAGCAACGCTATGGAGATCCCTGCGATCCACCATGCCAACCCACTGTACATCCCGTTGCCTCCCGACTACTATTCATTGTGCTCAGTATACCTAAGATGCCAAAATTTAATTATAGCTGTCCTGAATCGTCTCTTTGATAACCCAAATCGACCTTATACCTAATCGACAAAGTATTTTTTGCGTGATAAAATAAAGGTCAAATATCCTATCGAAATGGAGCATCCCCCATGAAAATCGCCGTTTGCGACGACAACTTGCAGGATTTGGAAGCGTTTACTGCCATACTTTCTGCTTACGGAAAAAAAACCGGCTCCATCCTTCACATGAATACATTTTCCAGTGCTGATAGTTTGCTTCGCACATTAGAAAACGGTGGAAAATTCGACGTCATATTTCTTGATATCCTGATGCCGGGCATAAACGGCATTGAAGCCGCGCGCGAACTTCGTCAATCAGATGGCGATACCGAACTTGTTTTTCTGACAACTTCAAAAGACTTTGCGTTGGACGCGTTTTCGGTGAAAGCAAAAGATTACCTTGTGAAACCCTTGACTGAGGCTACCCTCTTTCGCCTGCTGGATGACTTGACCGCAAAACTGGATGATAGCGACGCCATATTAATAGACAGTAAAAAAACGCTCAGAAAACTTCATCCCGATCGAATCGAGTATTGCGAGGTAAAGGGGCACAATATCTTTTGGAACTTACGTTCCGGCGCGGTATTGGAGAGTCGAAACAGTATTTTTGAAACCGAAAAATTGCTTGCTCGAAGCGGCTTTTTTATAAGGGTACATCGTTCTTTTATTGTAAACCTGCATTGTATTTCATCTTTTAATCGCGACAGCTATACCATAGAGCTCGAAAGCCTGACACGTATTCCCGTCCCAAAAGCAAAATTTCCATCTGTTTTAGGACAATATTTGAATAAAATCGAAGGAAATCAAAACACGTGAAAAAGAAATATTTATTAATCATTCCATTTTTGGTTATCGCTTGTGCGCTGTTGATGTATTTCTATAGCTTTACAACATCGGAGGCTCAGCAGCTTTACTTGTCTGTTACACCGGAAGATGCGGCGGGTTGGACGCTCACCACAATTCAGGATGACATAGAAAAGCCCATCTCTCCCAAGGAAGCTATAGATAGTGGTGAAACGATCGTCCTGCGACGGATTGTCCCCGAGACATGGTCCAATTACGAGACCGTGGCAATCACAGATTGGCTTGAAATGTGCGTGTTTATTGATGAAGAACCGGTGTATTCCAACCTAAACCGACCCATAACCGCCGTTGGCGAACTTCCAAAAGAAAAACTGCCTTCCGATGCGCTTTTTACACAAGTTTTTGCCACAAACCCTGCATGGAACGGAAAAACGATCACAGTACTCTCAAGGGCTTTTACAGACGAACCCTTCGGAAGCATTACATTCACTCTTCTCAGCAGTGCCGTCGCCGCCAAACAACAAATAGCGTGGACGAGTGAACAGACAATTCCCGGTGCCATCTTTGGTGTTTTGTTTTTGCTTTTGTTTGGTCTGTTCCTGTATCGCTTACCCGCGGTCAAAAAAGCCTTACCATTGCTTTTGTTGGCTGCGGCAGCGCTTTTGCAAATGTTTTATTATCTGGACAAATTAAACGCCACCTCAATACTATCTTCTTATGATATGGTGATACGGGTACTCTGCCTATTAATGCCCTTGCTTTATCTCTCTACACAGATGCGGAAAGAACGAAAGCTCTTTTTGCGGATCGTTGTTCCAATCTGGGCGATTTATTTTTCCTCTGTCACCGCATGGTCTGTTTTTTCCCTGACGGTGCCAATGTGGTTTGATACGCTCGCTTATCTGACACTTTTACTTTTTGCAATTCTGGTAGGCTTTACAATCAAAATCGCAAAAATTGGCAACGTATATTTCAAACGCTTTCTGAAAATGATGGGATTATTCTTCGTCGGCGCGGCGGCAATATTTGTCCTATCTGCGGTTTTCGATCCTTCACTGTTCGAATTGTATATCATTTACTGGAAGGAAACGGTTGCCGGGTACCCGCTTCCTCTGGCGTTTGTAATATTCACCGCTGTTCTACTGATCGAGTTTCTGTTGGCTCTTGTGGATCTCGTGGAGAGTCGCGTGAAAACCGCGCAAGAAATGGAAGCGCTGAAGCTGCGCAACGAGTTTACCGCGCAAAGTCTTTTAGGCATGGAACGAACCAATGAAGTCCTAGCAAGAGTGCGCCACGACGAGCTTCACCATCTGCGTATGCTAGCCACTCTGTCTCGAGAAGAACCGTTACAGGCTGCGGACTATGCTGCTGCGCTCACCAAAGAGCTGGAGGCTATACCCGTTATGCGCTTTACCGAGAATCGTCTGATCAACGCAATTTTATCCATCCAATCAATCAACGCCGCAAACCGGAACGTTCAATTTGAGGCAAAGGTAAAATTGCCCGAGTCGCTACCCCTTCCGGAATATGATATATCCACTGTGCTTATGAACTTGTTGGAAAACGCTGTGCAAGCCGCCGCAAAAGCGCCGGACAAAAAGAACCGACATGTCTCTGTTTTACTGGAAATGGAAGAGAGTACTTTTCTGATTACCATCACAAACTCCCTTCCTGAGGGATTTGACCAAAATTTCTTCCGCAACCGCTTCTTTTACGCCACCAAGACAGGCGAAGTACAGCACGGATATGGCATTCCTTCTGCCCAGAACGTCGTAAATCGCTATGGTGGTAAACTGCGCTACTCTGTCAAAGACAATACGCTTACGCTCAATACAGTCATGGATGCGCGGATGGTCAAAAACTGAAAGCGGATCAAAATTCCCAAAGATGCCCAAAAGGCATCGCAATTATGAAATCATAAACATGAAACCGTTTGAAACAAATGTATAATTCCGGCGTACGTTCACGCTGCCTAAATAATACTTTCGCGGTAAAATAAAATATGGTTATTTATAATTTGCGTTCAAAATATGAAAAGAATAACGAGCATTGCAGCGGTGAGTGGCAATGCAAGTGACAAACGGCTGCCTCGAGGTCTTTGCTGCAATCGTTGTGCTGATCTTATTCATCAATACAGGTCACACCAAAGAGAAAACACACATTGAAAAAAGTTTTTCGGTCATGTTGATTTGTCATATGTTCGTATTGCTATTAGATGCAGCGCATTGGTTTTTATATCACCACACGGACTTATCTATATTGATGCCAATCCTTTCCTTTGCGCCAACCATATTGGCGCTGATTGGAAATGCTGTTTTTATTTGCTTTGTATTTGAACTTTTATCACAAAAAGGTCTGGTTTCCCGCAAAGTTTGCATTTCGCTGTTACTTCTTCTCTTCATGACCATCCTGACATGGGCCGGTTTCATTTTTCTCAATGGAATAGAAAATGCGACAAACCTACAAACCAATCATAACGAACTGCAATATAGCTGGTTTTATTGGCTGGGTCATTTGCTCTGGGGCGCGGCATGCGTTATTGGCATTGGGATCGTTTTTCGCTGTCGGCGCAGTCTTAATAAAAATGAGATGCTGTCGCTTATAAGCTACGGTGTTTTTTTGTTGATTGCGTTGCTGTTGCGGTATTTTTGGGATGGTCCTCAGATTTTTTTAGGCACCTCGCTCTCGCTGGTTTGGATCTATGCAGTGACACACAAAGCGCAAGCACAACGGTTGGCAGAAAAAGAAGCGCGGTTGGCACAAAGTCGCATCGCCATTCTGCTCAGTCAGATCCAGCCTCATTTTATTTATAATACATTGACCTTTATTTGCGGCTTATGTGATGAAAACCCGAAGGAAGCCAAAAAGGTAACCGCTGAATTTGCGGATTATCTGCGCCATAATTTGGACGCTTTGAATCAAAATGTACCGGTTCCTTTTCTGGAGGAACTGCAGCACGCAAAAACCTATTTTGCTATTGAAAAGAAACGCTTTGAGGATAAGCTGAATATAGTCTATGATATTGAAACCAGCGACTTCCTCCTTCCTGCTCTTTCGGTGCAACCCCTTGTGGAAAACGCAGTAAAGCACGGGCTGCAAAAAAGAAAAGCCGGCGGGATAATTGCTCTTTCTACAAGGGAGCGAAACGCTTGCTTTGAGGTTTTGATCAAAGATAGCGGCGTGGGGTTTGATATCAACGCGCAAAAAACAAACGAAAAGTCCCATCTTGGCATTCAAAACGTAAAAGACCGTCTGTGGGCTATGTGCAAAGGAAGTCTCACAATAGAGAGTGAGATCGATATTGGCACCACGGCGTTGATCAGTATACCAAAAGGAGAATCTAAACAATGAATATTATCGCAGCAGACGATGAGCGGATTGCGTTACAGCTTCTAATTCGTTCCATTCATGAGGCATTGCCGGAAGCGAAAGTGCATGGTTTTAACTCGGGTGAGGATGCCCTTGCTTTTGAGAACGACCCCCCTTGTGAAATTGCATTTTTGGATATTGATATGAGTGATGTAGACGGTATTACGTTGGCAAAGCATTTAAAACAGTTGAACCCAAAAGTCAATATTGTTTTTGTTACCGCCCACTCTCAATATGCGATAGAAGCGCTTGCACTCCATAGCAGCGGATACATCATGAAACCCGCCACCAAAGAAAAAATAGCGCAGGAGCTGGAAAATCTGCGGCATCCGATTGCGATGCCCCCCCAACACAAAATTTTTATACAATGCTTTGGGAATTTTGAAGTTTATGCAAACGGAACTCCCGTAAAGTTCACATACAGCAAAACAAAAGAATTACTTGCTTTTTTGGTGGATCGTAAAGGCGCGTTCTGTTCAAATGCAGAGATCATTGCCGTTCTGTGGGAGGGGGCGGAAAACAGCGTGAATAAGAATTCCTATTTGCGGGATTTGCGCGCCGATCTCATAACTACTTTTGCTTCGTTGGGCGCAGAAGAAGCAATCCGCAAACAGCGGGGCGCCATGGCAATTGCCTTAGATCAGGGAATATGTGATTACTATGACTGGCTGCATGGCGATCTTTCCGCCATCAATGCTTATCGCGGTGAATATATGTCACAATACAGTTGGGGAGAGTTCACGCTTGGCGGGATTACATTGACAATGTCGAAATGATATTGAACAATCACAGCCATCGGCAAAGCGTTTTGCATAGGCAGAAAGGCATTCATATCGAACGCTTGTTAAAAATAAAGTCTGCCAATTTTGCAGAGGGCTGTTCAAACAAGAAATGAAACCCAATCGCCGCAATATGAGAAATGGCTGCACATACAACAAACATGATCCAAAAGGATATCAAGTACTGTTGATTAAATGCATATATAAAGTTAAAAACGAAACCGCTGATTCCATACATAATTGGGATTTGTACCAACAGAAGCGAAAAAGTATATTTAGACTGCGATATCAGTATTTTTGCGGAGAGTATTTTCTGCATGACACCGCTAAGCATCAGTCCAATTAAAATAAGCCCGGTTCCTATACTGTATGTATATTCAAGTGTGATCGGTGGGGCAACAAAGATCGACGGAATTATGCCAACTGCAATTCCAAGCAACAACATTCCAAAAGCCAGCCCTTCTCTTTTCGTTCTTGTAAGGCGAAGGTATTCAAGTCCATGAACCAGAAAGTCGCCACACATGATGCCTACGAAAAAAACAAAGTATTTGGGGAATGGAATAAAAAAAAGTGTACCAATGACATATACTGCATAGCGCTTCTTACTGTTACCCATCACTGCAAGGAAGCAGTAAGTCAATAACGAACCAATAAAAATAATGTCCATACACCATAGCGTAGGCAATATACCTGTGCTTGGAACAAAAAAGCATTGAACACAAGCAATATACAAAGCCTCCCACCATGCTACATCAATGGGCTTCATTGCAAGGTTCCATGCAGAACCGGAAAGGTTATAGATATCATCGTAATGTAATAGATTTGCTCGGTTTAGTCCATAAGTCAGTAATATCGCGCAGGCAACAGGAATCAAAAATCGAAAGTATCTCTTTATTGCCTGTTTTTCAAGGAAATTTTGCGGATTTTTTGCCTGATAGAATGCAACTGTTGCAATAACCGCAATAAGGGCAAAAAAAACATATAGTTCTAAAGATGTGTTTGTAAAAAGGGACTGGGGCAGGTTTTCAATAAACGCAGGAACTTTTTCGGCTTCAGTATATGCAGAGCCATAACCGATATAGCCGTTTGGGAGATATGCCATACAATAATGCGCCAGCATGATCAAGTAGCACGCAATCAGTTTGATACCGTCCAAATATTTGATTCTTTTTTCCATGTTGGTGCACGCTCCGTCCCTTTTTCATGTATCTAGGCAGGCTTTCGGACAAAACCGTTAACGCGCACTACGCGTGCTACCGAAAACGAGCAGGGTGTCTATACGGTTCAAATTTCGCGTCAGATAGTGCAGCTGCTTTTCAATGGTTTTTCAGTTTCTCACAAACGGCAGATCTTTCTTATGGGCGCATCTGCTGTATTGTATCCTTATTTACAACAAGGCGCCATGCGCAGGTCAATCATGTTGCTGCCTCATTTGACGCAACCTTGCGCTATGTTTATCATTGTTAAATTTTTCTTTGGTTCATTTCCGATCTCCTTTATGTGGGTGTCCCCCGCATTGTAAAACGAAACAGAGTTTGGATTTTTGACGTTTCCTTTGATTGTAATGGTTGTTAGAATACCGGAGAAAAGAAATCGGTTTCGCCTCCCGGCATCATAAGACTCATTTCCAAGCCAGCGATCGTGCCGCTGATAAGATCGCTACCCTCAAGGTCGATAAGAATACTGTCGCCGTTTTGCTCATAGGTTCCTTTGATGGTTTCGCCGCCCGTTAAATGCTCGACACTACCATCTGTGCCAAATAGCAATACAGAATCATACAGCGCGATTTGTACATCGTCATCCTTACTGCTCTTATACAGTTCCCATCTCATACCTGCGACATCGGGGTTTTGCGGATGAAGCGCCAAAGTGCTTTCCTTGCCAAAAAGCAGCACTTGTTGATAGGTAGCGATGCCTTTCGTTGTGAAATCCTCTATTACGATGGTGAAGTTCTTGCCATCCTGCGTATAGGTGCCGCTCTGTGTTGCACCGTCTTTCAGATACGCAATGGTGCCGTCTGTTTTAAAATCAAGTTTGATATCCGGCGCCTGATTTGCTGCTGTACCGTCGTTCGCTATCTCTACAGAGAAATCCCATGCTGTGCCCGCAAGGATCGGCGCGGGGACGGATTTGTAAGCATAGGCGCCTTTGCCCTCGTAAATTTCCAGTTCACCGTTTTGGAAGGTACCCGACAACTTCTTTTCATCGAACGTCATCATCACCTGATTGCCATCAAGTTTGTATTTCCCTGCGTTGAAGTTATCATAACCCAGATACTCGGTTACTTCATTGTTTATACTAAATTCGTAGGCGCTATAGGGCACATTTGCGACATCGGAACCATCGGCGGCAATGGCCTTATACACTTCCCACTCTGTGCCAACGATATCCAAAGCGGATACGGAAGCATCGGCACTCGGGCCGGAGGCGGGAGTCTCGGTGGGAGCTACGGTCGGTTGCTCTTCAGAAGGCTCCGGCATGGTGGAAGCCGCGGGGGATGCAGGCGCGCAGCCTGCTGCAAAAACAGATAGGGCGATCGCTGTCATAAGAACAATTAGTACCATTTTTTTCATTTGTATATCCTCCAAATAATTTGTGATTGACTTTCAAAAAACGCCTTGGTGCCAAGAAAAACTTTATATTCAAATCCACTAAACGCATAAAAGCACATCTTATTAGCATCAACCGTACGGATGCTTTTTAGCAATGATCGCATAAATGGCAAGAAGAAGTGAAGTTACCGTCACCGCTGCCATCGGGATCAAATTTGCCAGAATCAGTTTCCATTCTGCTGCCATCGACAAGGTTATACTATTGATGATGAGCGAATAAAGACTTGCTACGAATGCAATAACAGAAAACGCAGTGGCAGCTTTTAGCTTATTCTTATATCCGCAAATCCCCGCCAAAATCAACATCGCGGGAACCAAGAGTGCGATGATCAAGATAAGTATGCCAACACCGGCAATGTTCAATCCACCGCTTGTCAGCATCTGTATTACAGAGGAAGAAAATACAAGCGCTCTGACGGTCATAAAAACACCGGCGATGATACTGATGATACACAGCGTTTTAAATGTATGCGCATAACTTTCGGATTTGTCGTTCAATTCCATAATCTCTCCTTTTTTTACCTGTATTTTTGAAATATTATCTTTGTTTTATCTCAGAAAGGAGGACGTCTTACCAATCAGGATCATACAGACTAACGCGCTCGACGCCCGCATCTGTGTAGAGCTTCAACATTCCTGCGAATGGGAATTTCGGGCTTGCCTTTGCCAGCTCGTCTTCTGTCATTTTTACGGCATCTTCTTTGGAATAGCCCACTCTCTCAAGCATAGCGGTAAAAACTAAGGTTGCCGCTTGTTTTTTCCGTACCCCGCCCTCGGTCAGCTTTTCGTATTCCGATGGATCCTCGAGTGAAAAAGAAGGTACGGCAACTTGAACTTCATACCTTTGGCTATCATCCGAATCAGGCACTGTAAAAATAGCAATCGGAAAATATAATAGTTTTCTTGCCTCGTCTGTAGTATAGTATTTTGTAAGCTCTTCTATGCTTGAAATAGCTTGTATCTCTTTGACTTGAGGCATAATGGGTTCAATCCCTCGTTCGTTTCGTGTCTTCATGTCGACGGAGTCGTTATAAAACTTTTGTACCAACTTTGTCTCATGACCGGTCTGAGATTTATCCGTAATCAAAGTCAACCCTCTCTTTTTATTTCTCCTTTGGTATTTTGATCACCGCTTTTGTACCTACTCCCACCTCGCTGCTTATCGTCAATGTTCCCTTGCACATCGACCATAGCCGATCGCGCACATTTTGAATACCAATGTGCGTATCCGGCTCTGCCGGCGACTGATTGGCATCAAATCCCACGCCGTCATCGGCTATGGTAATTTCGTACCATCCGTCCGAATTTTGTGTGGAAATTATGATCGCCCCACCGTTTTTACGTCGCAGAACGCCATGTTTGACGGCATTTTCCACCAGAGGCTGCACCGTTAGAGACGGAATTCTAAATTCATCAGTTTTAATATCGTAGATAATTTGCAGCTTGCTCTCAAATCGCTTCTTTTCGATGTAAAGATACACTTTGATATGTTGCAGTTCCTCCGCAAAGGGAACAGCTGCGCATTGATTTAACGTATCCAGATTGTGTCGCAAATAGTCTGCAAATTCAGCGGTCACCTTCTTCGCCTCTTTTGGATTTTCGTCGCACAGACCACAAATGACGGTAAGCGTGTTATAAAGAAAGTGCGGTTGTATCTGGCTAAGCAAGATGGAGATACGGCTTTGCAGTAGCTGTTGCTGTTGCTCTTGCAGTTGTTTGTCAAGCTGCGTGTTGCGCACATCCAGTTTTTGGTTCACAGCATATAACGCCATTCTGCTTTCTAAAATATGGTGAGAGATAAAAATGCCGATCACAAGGCAAGTGATCCCGTGCGCAATATCCATTTCGGCATAGCGCAAATCCTTTACCAGAAGAGCAACAATGGAGAAGATACAAGTTCCAACGACGAGAAACCCATACATATAATGTGTAGGAAGGATAAACAACATTGGCAGGGCAAGCAGATATACAATAAAAAGCGTCGCCCTTGAGCTAGGCTCATAGATTGTACCCAACAGGCATACAAAAACAAACATAACGCAAGAAAACAAAAATATATATATTCTGGTAAAGATGATACTTTTATGTACGTTCAGCTTAAAAGCACAGAGCATGATAAGTAAGGCAAAAAAGCAAAGAGCATACGCTTGAGAATATTTTGAGAACAAGTTCGTCCACGACCCTATTCCCAAATAACACCCAATAATAACCGTCATAATCAGAAGTAATCTATCCATCATTTTGGAATTATATTGATGGATCGCCTCACTTTGTGTCAGGAAAAAATGTTTGTTTTTCCCACCATAACACCATGTCTCAAACTTTTGATTCACTGCATTCTTCGTTTTCAAAAATATTGCTTCTTCCTTTAAAAAATCACGCCATTACAGAGCAGTTCTTTCCTTGCGCTTTTGCCCGATACATTGCTTGGTCGCTGAGGTTGATTGCATCCAAAATCGGCGCACAAAAATCATAGCTTGCAATTCCACAGGAAACCGAAACTGTACTGTTTCCTAATTCCGTAATGGGCAATGCTTCAATTTTTTTCATTAGATGTTTTAAAAGCGCAGAACATTCCTTTGCAGGCACACCGGGGAGCAGCACAACAAATTCATCGCCACCATAGCGGGCGATACAACTATTCTGCGAAAAGTGCTTGTGAATGCAGTCCGAAATATAAATCAACGTTATATTGCCGACTTCATGCCCAAAAGTATCGTTTACTTGCTTAAAATCATCAATGTCCAAAAAAATGACGGAAGATTTTTCGTAGGCG
Source organism: uncultured Christensenella sp. (assembly GCA_964494645.1). GTDB lineage: Bacteria > Bacillota > Clostridia > Christensenellales > Christensenellaceae > Christensenella. Next base: position 56,912 of record CAZBSH010000006.1, read on the forward strand.
CGATTCTCCTCGGATATTTTGCTATCGACAAAGAGTTGAAGTCCCAACAGATTATACAGTCCCGTCAGTTCATCACGGCAGATTTTTTGTTGCAATACATTTTTCTCTTTTTGCATATGGTCAATGACATGGCGCTTTTCCTGTTCATTTCTCATCAACAGCAATGTTGTATACCACGAAATTCCAAATACAATAAATAGCATCATGCAGTCCAGCAAAAAATAAGGATCTCTTCCGCGCAAATCCATGCTGGCGCAATACATTGCAACCAACTCCCCTGCCACACAGCAGGCACCGACAATATTTGTGATTCGTCTTTTTCCAAACACCACAGAAATAGCCAGAGGTACAAAAAAGCTGCACAAGGTGGTCGCAAAAATATTGTGAACCGATGCGGCTACGGTGCATATCATAACCATTGTAAGCATTGCCAATAGTGACTTTGTCATAGAACTTCGCCGGGTTTTGTAGACAATATATCCGCTGATGATACAGGTAATAAAAATAACACCGCCCGGCAAAAGAATAAAACGCAGAATATACTCCAATGACGACTGATCTCGTAATCCGGCAGCCGTCAATAGAAAATAATAGGCAATTTCAAATCCAAAAATCACCGTAGCTGCTATATAATTTGTTTTTACAATACGCTCCTGCCAGAGTTTGTTATACTGCGCGGAGTATTGTTCGTATACTGTCATCGTCTTGTCCTTTTCTGGTTGAATATGGAAAAGCTTTTCTATCGTATTCATTTTATCAATCGAAGCGTCGGAAAAGCGTCGGTAAGAAAAAAGCTTTTCAACCACGATTAAAATACTTTCCTGCTTTTTCCCTGGTAAAAAACACATTTACCCGAACACACCACATAAAGAATTTGTCTATTTTGACTTTTGCGCTTGTTTTACAAATACGATAAAAAATATCGGCAAAGCGTCGCAAAGCCCATAGAAATCAAATCATTTTTTGTGTCGACGGTTTACCGACGCTTCGTTTGCTAAAATAAATTATTGTCATATTTGAGGCAACAAAGTTGATCAGAATGCTGCGGTGAAATTCGTTCACTTTAAGCCAATCATGGCTTGACGCGCTGCGGAAGCAGGAGTGCACGGAGCAGCTTTCAGCAAATGATTAAAAGAAAGGAGGATGTTAAATTATGAAGGCATTAATTATTGGCTTAATTGCCGCGGCTTGCACAGGACTTTCTTTTATTCCCGCGGTAAGCTTTTTAGGCTTTGTTGGATTAATTTTTGCGATTATTGCTTGGGTGATGGGCGCTAAAGCAGTCAAAGCAGATCCGACAGACAAAAAGTCAAAAGCCGGAAAAATAATCGGTATAATCATTACGATCTTGGCAATCGTTTCGATTATTTTGATGTTTGTTTTGGCAGCAGCGCTTGTTGGAATGGTCATGGGAGCAGCAATGTAATCCTAAACGCAAATAAATATCCGCCTTCCTTGCCATTGTGAGAAAAGCGGATATTTATTTATATGTAAAAATCATCCAAAAGTATGTTCATACTATGTTGTTTCAGCACAAAAACATTTGAATGGATGTAAAATGTTTTCATACCGGTGATGCAAAAAGGACAGGCTCACGACCTGTCCTTTATACTGATCGTCATCCCAAACACCCCATCTAAAAAGAAAAGGTTCGGATATGACCGATTTGGTGGAGACAGCTGGGCTCGAACCAGCGACCCCCTACATGTGAAGCAGGTAC
>CAZBSH010000007.1:0-58167 GCA_964494645.1 uncultured Christensenella sp.
ATTGCCATGCTTGCGAGCAAAGGCTGGAGCAACGAACAGATTGCGGCACATCTGAATGTGTCGGTCAACACCATCAAGACCATGGTGAAAAGAATCTACAAAAAACTCCAAATCAAGGGTAGAAAAGATTTAAAAAGTTTCATGCTGAAATAACAAAGGCGGCGGATTAAAAAACGCCGTTTTTTCGTTCGTTTGTCACCCCTTTTTTACAATTTACGGGTGATTTACAACGTTCCCCCAAACCCCTTATAATAATAATGTATCAATATCGCATATTATCGTGGAATATAAACGGGGGAACGTATATGATATTCCCTACAAGCAAACCGCTGCACTGCGCGCGTTACACTTTGTATCATAACCGCAAGAAGCACAATCGACAGAACATAAAATCTGCCGTCCTTTCAATTATATTAGCGCTGTGCGTGGCGCTGACGGTGTTTACGGGCGTCGTCTTTGCTTTCGCGGATGTTTCCTATGCTCAGGAAATGTCCGGAAAATGGACGGACAGTGGCAATTATGACACAAGCTGGTATGGCGACGGGACTGCCGACAGCTTCCGCATCGAAACCCCGGCGGAGCTTGCCGGGCTCAGCCGTCTTGTAAACGCCGGCTTCACGTTTGAAGGCAAAACCATTTCGCTGTATGGCGAATTTGACCTGTCCGCACACGCCTGGGTTCCCATCGGAAACAATGGCAAATATTTTTCCGGTACATTCAACGGCCGCAAAGCGCCGATCACCAACATGAATATAACGGAAGTATACAGCCAGAAGGACGTAGCCGTCGGTTTCTTCGGTCAGTTGAAAAACGGCGTTTTGAAAAACATTTCCCTAAGCGGGAATATTACCGCGACGACGACTAATGTCGCGGTCTCCGGACCCACAATGATCACAGGGGGCATTGTGGGGATTGTGGACGGCGATCAAAATACCCTTGTGGAAAATTGTTCCTTCAGTGGTGCGGTTGCCCCAAAATTGACGCACGGTTATTTTGCAACCACTTATACAGGGGGCATCGCTGGCTCGCTCAATACCGGCACCATACGAAATTGTTATAACGAAGCCGCGATCATTCCCAGTGTCTCTCAAACAAATATACACATCTATGCCGGGGGGATCGTCGGCAGGTTTGGCGTTGGTAATGGAGCGCCCGAAATACAAAATTGCTTTAACAGTGGAAAAAATGATGTGACAGGTTTTTCTTCTTTTACTGTTTTAGGCGGGATCGCAGGAGTCGCCAGTGTGGACGGAAAGCTGCTGAACTGTATGAACAGCGCATATCTGAGGGGTTCACCGGTAGGAGTCACTGGCACTGATAATGCTTACGGCGGAATGATTGGGAGAATTATCGGTCGTTACAACGGTCGAAACGATATATTGATCCGGAACTGTTACACGTTGACCCGTGAAATCTGCGGAGACATCGTTCGTCCAAACGATGGGATCACCATTGAGACCAACAGCTTTCCTATAGATCGCAAGATCCAGAGAGATTTGGATCAGGTTCTTAGCACCCTAAGCTACCAAGCAAAGCAACAGGGATGGTATCCATGGAAAATAGTAGAAAAGAATCTTAACCTAAATTTTCCCCTTGGCTATCCGGCGCTTGACCCTGTCTATACAGATCCGCCCATTATCACCACCCAGCCGCAAGACAAAGACGCGATCGTAGGGTATGACAACGAATTTACAGTAGAGGTAGACAGCAATGGGGAAGCGACCTACCAATGGCAAAAACGCGTAGGGGACTTCGGCACCTGGGAAAATGTTGACGATCAAAACCCCCCCCAGAACATACACACTGTCAGACCGGAGCGCGTGCCCGCTATCCAGCAAAAAACATATCTTCGCTGCATCATCACCAACGATATGGGCGACCGATATTCTAATATTGCTTCCTACTGGATCAAGTCGCGAAACCCCGTTCTTCGGCTGGAAGTAACGCCGACACTCCAAGGTACGACGTACCCAAGGGAAATGAGACTGATTGCAATCTTAGAAGGCGGTTATCAAGCAGATGGACTGGAAGTCTCGTTTTATGACCATACGCAGCTCGGTCCGCCGGTTTTAATAAAGAAGGTCCCCATTCAAGACGGGAGCGCCATCCTAACGTTCTCCGACCCCGAGCTCAAGGAGCATATTTATAGCGCCAAATTTGGCGGAGACATGAACAACAATGGCACAGATTCCGCCAGTGTCACTTATGACTTGCGCAACACAATTCCGCCAGACAGTACCATTCAGTTTGACGCAAACGGCGGCGAGGGCAGCATGGAAGACCAAACGGTGCGCGTCACCGACAACCTTAAGCTTGCGCCGAATCAATTTTCCGCGCCCGCAGGCACGGTGTTTACCGGTTGGAACACAGACCCGGGCGGCACAGGCACAGCGTATCACGATCAGGGCGAGTATCGGTTTGCATCAGACGTCCTACTTTATGCCCAGTGGGTAGTACACACACATGATTGGGCGGCAGATTGGTCAACGGACACGGTCCACCACTGGCACGAGTGTAACGTGACAGACTGCCCCACAGAAAACAACGGCAAGGATGGCTACGCTGCGCACGATTATGACGACGACAGCAACGCTGATTGTAATACCTGCGGCTATGACCGTACACAACCCCCGCCCGAACACACGCACGATTGGGCGGCAGATTGGACGACGGACGCGGCCCACCACTGGCACGAGTGTAAAACAGAGCCGGGCTGCCCCATCAGCGAAGGCAGCGGCAAGGATGGCTACGGCGCGCACGATTATGACGACGACAGCGACGCTGATTGCAATACCTGCGGCTTTGTGCGTACGATCGTGCCCGTAATCTATGCCCCTGTCATCACCACACACTCTCTTTCCGACGGCAAGATTGGCGTTGCCTATCATCAGCAGCTTGTGGCAGAGGGCACAGAACCGATCGCATGGGGTGTGGTAGGCGGCAGTTTGCCCAAAGGACTTTCTTTGAACGGCAATTTAATTGATGGAACACCTACAGAAGCGGGAACGACCCTCTTCACGTTACAGGCAGAAAACGGTACAACGCCAAACGATACAAAAGAATATTCTATCACCGTTCTGCCAAAAGATATCGTGCAGATAGCGCCCATCTCCCCCGTCGACCCAAGTAAGCCCATCGATACTACAAAGGATTTAAAAATTGGATTTCAGGGCGAATATGCAAACCTTGCAAGTATATCTCTAAATGGCAAAGAGCTTATCCTCACTGAAATAGACCCGACAAGTTGTAACCTTTCCGGCTGGCCGGGTTATGAAAAGGTTTTGGGCAAAGCGGAAAGCGGCAGCGTGTATGTAACGCTGTATAAGGAATTTTTAGCGACTCTGCCAAACGGCAGCTATGTTTTGGAGGTAAGCTTTGAGGACGCAACCACCGTTGGCGCGGGCAGCGCACAGTTTACCGTCCAAGAAGCGCCTGCGACTGCAACACCTGCGCCCACAGCAGACGTCGCTTCTCCTGCAACGGGGGACGATACCAATATCGCCTTATGGGTGGGGCTGCTGGCGATCGGGCTTACGAGCGCGGGACTCGCAGTATATATACTGATACGGCGCAGGTACGCAACAAAACGGTAAGCAATGGCATTTTTTGTCATAACGATGTATTCCATCTCCCACTAAGCTTACGACCGTATTTCACTACGTTCTTTGTCAAGCTCATAACCATTTTTGTAATCAACATCCGATCCGCCAGTATATAAATTTCGCTTGTATCCATAAAAAAACAGGCTGTAGTTACAGCCTGTTTTTGCGTTACGTTTTTCTTATTTCTGTTCTAACTCCTGCATATATTGATATGCATCCTCAAGCAGCGCAGCTGTTCCTTCGTCCTCTCCCTGCTTCCATTCCGTTTCCAAAAACGTATCCACCATCTTGCATCCAAGCTCAGGCGCGGCAAAAAAGCCACCCATTCCAAGCACATTGATATTATTGAACGTACGCGCGCGATCAACGGCATATACCGATTCGCACAGCCCGCAATATACACCGGGATATTTATTGGCAATGAGGCTTACCCCCATACCCGTACCGCAAATCACGACGCCGCGGTCAAACTGTCCGTCGGAAATCGCTTTTCCCAAATTACTGCCGACCTCATAGTATTCCACCGGCGCGTCCGGACTAAGCGTGCCTACGTCACTCACCTCAAACCCAAGCTCTTCCAAATGTTTTTTGACAGCCTCTTTGAGTGTAAATCCACTTACATCAGAACCGATCACTATTTTTTTCATTGCCGTTTCCTCCCTTTGGAATGGTAGTTATCCTGTCGCTTTATCAAGCGTCACCATCTTCGCTTTTTGTTTTTATGGAATTTTGTGGTTTTTTGGATGTAATATTTGGTTTTTTGCTTTTATATTTTGTATTTTTATTGTACCTCAAAGAATATTGCGCGTCAACCGGTCAATGAAATCAGGTTGAATTCCTTTCCAAACCACTACATTTTGTGATAAAATATAATAAATGAAACCAAATCCTGTGGAAATGAATTTTTCTTCTATCCATTCCGCAGGACAGCAAAACAGGAGGACAAAACGTGTTTTCATTGGAACAGCTTACAGAATTTTTAACGGAAAACAAAGCCGATTTTGAAATAATCCCTCACGACGAACCGGTCGTAACCATAGAAGACTTTGGAAAACATTTTCCATTGGAGGAGTATGCGCCGGTATTTGTCGTACAGGCTGACCAAAGCCTCGCGGCACTCATCATGAACGCCCAACGCGGTCAGGTCAATCTAAAAGCAATGGCGGCAGAGCACCACTATCACACATTGCAACTGGCAAACCCCAAAGTCGTCGCGCAGGCCACCGGCTATAAAACAGGGAATATTCCCCTCATTGGGCACAATCTTCCTTGCCTGTTTGATAAAAGCCTGACCATCCACGATTACATCTACGGCGGCACAGGGGACGACCGCCATACGTTAAAGATCAAGCCCGAGGACGTGATCCGATTGAACCGAATGCTTGGCTTCACGGAATAAAAAAGCCGTCCGCATGTTGATACAAACACGCGGACGGCTTTTTTGTTGTTTTTTACGCTGTCGTCAGGAAGCCGCAACGGTCGGCGCGGCGAACTGGCTGTTGTACAGGTCTGCATAAAAACCGCTCTCTGCAAGCAATTCCTGATGCGTGCCCTGCTCCACGATGTCGCCGTCCTTCATCACCAAGATAAGATCCGCATCCTTGATGGTTGACAGACGATGCGCGATCACAAAGCTTGTCCTGCCCTGCATCAACGTATCCATCGCCTTTTGAATCAGCGCTTCCGTACGCGTATCAACGGAACTCGTCGCCTCGTCCAGAATCAACATATCCGGGTCTGCCAAAATCGCACGAGCAATGGTAAGCAGCTGCTTCTGTCCCTGCGAAATATTAGAAGCATCCTCGTTAAGAACCATCTCGTAGCCATGCGGCAACGCCTTGATAAAGTGATGCGCATACGCAGCTTTCGCGGCGGCGATCACCTCTTCATCCGTTGCGTCCATACGACCATAGCGAATGTTTTCCATGATCGTGTCATTATACAACCACGTATCTTGCAGCACCATTCCAAAATGCCTGCGCAGATCTGCGCGCGCAAAGTCCATCGCGTTGTGTCCGTCGATCAAAATCTTCCCGCCGTTCAAATCGTAAAAACGCATGAGCAACTTGATCATCGTCGTTTTTCCGGCGCCCGTAGGTCCAACAATAGCAATCTTCTGTCCCGGCTTTACCTGTGCGGAGAAATCGTTAATAATGATCTTTTCCGGCGTATAGCCGAAATGCACATCTTCAAACGTAACATTCCCTTCCACCTTGTCAAGAACGAGCGGATTTTCTGTATCCGGCGTCTCCTCTTTTTCGTTCAAAAATTCAAATACACGCTCCGAAGCCGCCGCCGTTTGCTGTAAGATATTCGATATGTTCGCAAGCTGCGACAACGGCATCGTGAAGCTGCGTACATACTGTACAAAAGACTGGATATTACCGACCGTGATCGTACCGTTTGCAGCCAGATATCCACCCAGCACACACACCGCGACATAACCGAGGTTTCCAATGAAGCTCATGATCGGCATCATCATACCGGACATAAAGTTTGCCTTCCAAGACGCGTTATACAGTTTTCCGTTTTCTTCATTGAATACCGCGATACTCTCCTGCTCACCATTATAGGCAGAAATCACATTATGCCCCGCGTACATTTCTTCCACATGCCCATTGACTGTCCCCAGATATTCCTGCTGTTGCTTGAAGAACTTCTGTGAACGCTTGACCACCTGAAAGATAAGCACCAGCGCAATCGGAATGATACACACCACAACCGCTGTCATCAATCCGCTGATCGTAAGCATCATCACAATAACACCGATCACCATCGTTACTGATGTGATGATCTGCGACAAGCTCTGGTTTAGCGTCTGGTTGATCGTATCTACGTCGTTGGTCACGCGCGAAAGCACATCACCGTGGCTATTTTTATCAAAGTAGGAGAGCGGCAGCGTATTCATTTTTTCGCTGATGTCTTTACGCAAACGATAGGTAACCTTCATGGAAACACCCGTCATAATAAAACCTTGTATGTAGCTGAACAGCGCCGATATTCCGTACAACACAATGAGCATGATCAGGATTTGACCGATCTGGGTAAAATCTATCCCTTCGCCGCTGCCGCTGATCTGTCCTATAACACCATCAAACAATACTGTCGTCGCGTTACCCATCAGCTTAGGACCAATGATGGAGAAGATCGTAGACGCGATCGCAAAGATGAAGACGGCCACAACCGCCGCTTTATACTTCCCGATATACTTCAGCAGCCGTCCCATCGAGCCTTTGAAGTCTTTGGCTTTTGCGCCTGCCATTTGCACACCATGACCCATCGGTCCGCCCCCCGCCGGAGGTCGCTTATTCGTATTTTCACTCATTTGTCAATTCCTCCTCCGAAAGCTGTGACAACGCAATTTCGCGGTACTGCTCGCAGGTTTGCATCAATTCCTTGTGTGTCCCTTTGCCTACGATGCATCCTTCATCCAGCACGATGATCTGCTGTGCGTCCATGATCGTACCAACACGCTGCGCGATAATCAACACCGTTTTGTCTTTCGTCTGCTCTTTGATCGCAGCGCGCAGCGTCGCGTCTGTCTTAAAGTCGAGCGCTGAAAAGCTATCGTCAAAAATATAGATGTTCGGATCTTTCACCAATGCGCGCGCAATGGAAAGCCTTTGCTTCTGCCCTCCCGAAACATTTGCGCCGCCTTGCGAGATACTGCCCTCAAAACCGCGCGGGCCTTTCTCAATAAATTCCATCGCTTGTGCCTCTTGCGCCGCTTTTTTAAGCTGCTCTTCACTTGCGTCCTCGTCCCCCAGACGAAGGTTTGAAGCAATCGTACCTGAGAACAATACCGATTTCTGCGGCACATATCCCAGCTGGTCACGCAACTCATGGCGTGTCACATTTCGCACGTCCACCCCGTCGATGGTCACACTGCCGCTCGTTACGTCATAAAAACGCGGTATCAGGTTTGCCACGGTAGATTTCCCCGAGCCGGTGGAACCGATGAATGCGGTCGTTTCGCCCGGTCTTGCGACAAAACTGATGTCTGAAAGCACGTTTTCGTCCGCACCCGGATAAGCAAAGCAAACGTTCTTAAATTCCAACAATCCCTTGGGAGCTGTAAAATTCACAGGATTTTTGGGATCCCTGATCTCCGGTTCCGTATCCAGCACGTCCGCAATACGATGCGCGGAAACAGAAGCGCGCGGCAGCATGATAAACATCATAGACATCATCAAAAACGCCATAATGATCTGCATCGCGTACTGGATGAATGCCATCATATCTCCCACCTGCATGGAGGATGCAGCGATCTGATTTGCACCGATCCAAATGATCAGCACAGATATCCCGTTCATAACCAACATCATAATGGGCATCATCAATGTCATTGCCCTGTTTACAAATAGCGAATTTTTCGTCAGGTCAACATTTGCTTTGTCAAAGCGCTCCAGCTCAAATTTTTGCGTGTTAAACGCGCGGATAACCATCAATCCTGACAAACTTTCGCGCATCACAAGGTTCAAGCGGTCGACAAGGCTTTGCATTTTTTTGAACTTCGGCATAACGACCGCAAAAATCGAACCTATGAACCCAAGCAGAACGACAACCGCAAGCGCAATGATCCATGACATGGAGACGCTTTTATTAAGAGCCATGATCACGCCTCCCACGCCCATGATCGGCGCATAAATCACCATACGGATCATCAAAATAAGCACCATTTGTATTTGCGTTACATCGTTTGTATTACGCGTAATGAGCGACGCTGTCGAAAACTTGTCAAATTCAACATTTGAGAAATTTTCCACCTTGGTAAATGTCTTATCGCGCAAGTCGCGCGCAACCCCCGCCCCTGTCTTTGCGGCCAATAACCCAACAACCACCGTGCATGCCGCGCTGCCTAACGCCAACAGCAGCATCAATCCGCCATTGCTCCAAATATAATCCTGCTGGATCTTCATCGTATCAACACCGAGCGCCGCATATTCGCTCTTGACCGCCGGAATCGCCATCTGTTGAAGCATGCTTGCGTCCATATTTCCAAGCTTTTCATCAAGCAGGCTGTCTAACGCTTGATATACCTGCTGTGCGTCGGGATAAGTGTTGAGCGCGGTAAAGAAATTCGTGCCCTCCGGCTGTTGTGCGTAATACATCATAAACTGCGTGATCACAGGCGGGATCTCCGCTGTTTTTTCTGTGCCGTCCGCATTCTGTTGCTTATCAAGCGCGATTGTATCCGATCCGGAAGCTTCCGCATTCATGACCTGATCCATCGCATTGATCGACGCAAACGGACGCGCAAAAACTGCGCCCAAATTCAGCTGCGTCGTTTCATCTACCTTGTTCTCCACATAAATATTCTCATTTTCCAGCGCCGGATATTCCTTTAAATAAGCGTCATACTCCGCGCTGTCCTTTGTGACGAGCGTATAGTTTGCCTGCACAAGCTCCCTTTGCCCCTCATCCATAAACGCTTGCAACGTGTTCATGGTTCCTTCGCTCACCGCTTTTGGCGCTGCGCTTTCTATGCCGCCCTGTTGTATGCCGGTATCTACGATCTTTGACATATAATTAGGAAGCGACAGATCACAGTACGCCTGCCCAAACAGCAGGATCACCGCCGCTACGATAAGTGCGGCATAAGGCTTCAAATATTTTAATATGCGCCTCATAAATCTCCTCTTTCCTCTCTCTCCTTAAAAAATAAAAACTTTTTGATTTTCTTATGATACTGCGGTTGCATAATAATGTCAACATGTTTTTGAAATACATTGACACGGTTGCATAAATGTGATAACTTCAATAGTAAAGTGCTACAAAAGGAAGTATCGTCATGGCGGAAAGAAATACCAAAGCGAGAATCAAACAAATCGGTCTGAACCTGTTTCGAGAACGAGGTTTTGAGGATGTCACCATCAACGAGATCTGCGAAGCAAGCGGGGTCAATAAACATACCTTTTACTATTATTTTAAATCCAAAGATGATCTTTTAGACGATTTTCATGAAATGAATTATGAGATCAATGCCGAATATTTTGTCAAAATACTCAATGCCGAAAATTTTGTGGAACAATTATGGTTCTCTTACAAACCATTTTTTGCGCATATCAACCACTCCGGCACAGAAATCGCGCGTCAGCTCTTCATCAAAAACTTAAACCGCGATGTGGGAACGTTCCGCATCGACGAACGCCGCGACGCGTCCTTGAAGTTACAACATGATATTATTAAAAAAGCGCAGGACGCCGGAGAAATGCGTAATTCCTCCGACCCCAAAATGTTGCTCTCTTTGATGCATCAATCGTTGATGAGTACCGCCTTTGCGTGGGTCATGTCAGACGGCGCGTTCCAATTTGATGAGGCCGTCCGCGCGGAAATGGAAATCTTGTTTGACGTGGCGCCCAAACTGCGTAAGGCAGGTCGCTTTGATATCGACGCGATCTGGCGCAACTGGGATCAGAATAAAAGCATACGCGAAATGCATAAGCATTGCCATGAGACGAATGTGCAATCGCCGAAAGGAGAGGAACCCTTATGAATATTACAGCTATTTATTTCAGTCCGACGGGTGGAACAAAACAATATGTACAAACAATCGCCGAAAGGTTCGACGAAAAATACGCGATCCTCGATTTATCCGAACGAGATACCCGCCTGCGCGAACATACCTTCTCCAAGGACGACCTTGTTGTGGTTGGCGTACCCGTTTATTATGGCAGGGTTCCCCAAATCGAAGGCAGCTTACTAAACCATCTGCATGGCGAAGGGACGCGCGCGATCCTTGTCGCTGTCTATGGCAATCGCGCCTTTGACGATGCGCTTTTGGAGCTTTCCGATTTATGCGCTAAGCAGAATTTTTCTCCGATCGCCGCATTCGCAGGGGTCGCACAGCATACCTTTTCCGACAAGATCGCGGCAGGCAGACCCAACGCGGACGACCTTTTGCGCGCGGAACAATTTGCACAGTCCTGTAAAACAGTTCTTGGTGACGATGCGCTCAGCAGTCCCGCATTGCCCGGCAATCACACTTATCGTCCGTACGGAAGTGTACCGTTTGCGCCAAAGGGGGATAAATCCTGTACCGGTTGCCATACATGCGTGAAAAGCTGTCCGACAGGCGCGATTGATACGGCAACGCCCAGAAAAACCGATATGCAAAAGTGTATCCGTTGTTTTGCTTGTATCAAAGCTTGTCCCGTCGGTGCGCGTAAAGTCACAAGCCCCGTGTTCCGCATCGCGGTAAAAAAGCTGGAAGACAATCTGGTCAAGCTCAACTGCCAATGCGAGAGCTTCTTGCCTTAAATACGTTTATCGCAGCCTTGGAAGGTCATTTACATTCTGAGTTTGATCCCTGCCTGAAGCAAACAACGCATCATGTCTGCTAATTGGCAAAGGACTTGCGCATACACGCCCCCTTAGAGGGGGCGTTTTTTTGTAATCTTTTTGTAAAATATTCTATTGACTTTTCTATTCGTTAGCAATACAATATCTATGGGTTAATTAAATATTCAAACACAGTATATTGTGTCTTGTGGGTGATCTTGCCAAGATCATAATCGGGAAGACGGGTGCAAATCCCGCGCGGTCCCGCCGCTGTAAGAGCATAGTTGCGCGCAAAGTGCCACTGAGTGTCACGCTTTGGGAAGGCGTGCGCAGCGTCATCACGCTCGAGCCAGAAGACCGGCCCGCAAGCATTACTCAAATACTGCCACGGAGTATGGCAAAAGAGTCAGACGCTCTTTGTTTGGGCGTTTTTTATTCTTGCGCGTTATCCGCATTTATCACACAAGGGAGAAAAATCATGATCACACAAATCAAAAAGAGAGACGGGAGTATCCAGTCTTTCCAGAAAGAGAAAATCACATGGGCCATCTTCAAAGCCGTTACCGCAGTGGGCGGCGACGATTTTGATACCGCGCAAAAAATCAGCGACGATGTTGTCGATCTAGCAAATCTGCAATTGAAATCCGAAACCGCCGACGTCGAACAAATACAGGATTTTGTGGAAAAGGTTCTCATCGAGGGTGGTCACGCAAAAACCGCCAAGGCATACATTCTTTATCGTGAAAAACGTCGTGCCGCAAGAGAATCTAACGCCCTCATCGGCGCGACCATTGATATGTTTTCCGATTACCTTGATGATAAAGACTGGCAGATCAAAGAAAACGCAAACACGCAAAAATCTATCAACGGCATGAACAACTATGTTCGTGAAACGTTCACAAAACAATACTGGTTGCATGAGGTATATCCAGAGGAGATCCGCGAGGCACATACAAGCGGCGCTTTCCACATTCACGACCTCGGATTTTTTGGTCCGTATTGTGCCGGTTGGGATTTGAAACAGCTTCTAATGGATGGATTCGGCGGCGTTCCGGGCAAGGTGGAATCTTCCCCCGCCAACCATTTGCGCTCCTTTCTTGGTCAGGTGGTAAATTCGACCTTTACCACGCAAGGCGAGACAGCGGGGGCACAGGCATGGTCTTCCATCGATACCTATTGCGCCCCGTTTATCCGTTATGACAACATGACCAAAAAAGAAGTCAAACAGGCGTTGCAGGAATTTATCTTCAATATCAATGTGCCCACGCGCGTAGGGTTCCAATGCCCGTTTTCCAACCTGACGTTCGATATCGTGGTACCGCGCACCTTAAAGGACGAAGCCGTCATCACCGGCGGCAAGGTTCGCAGAGAGACCTACGGCGATTTTCAGAAGGAAATGGATCTGTTCAACGAATGCTTCTGCGAGGTCATGCTGGAGGGCGATTCCAAAGGTCGTGTATTTACCTTTCCTATCCCCACCATCAACGTAACAAATGAGTTCGACTGGGACAGCCCTGTCGTCAATAAATTCATGGAAATCACATGCAAATACGGTATTCCTTATTTCTCCAACTATATCAACTCTGATCTAAGCCCGGAAGACGCGCTTTCCATGTGCTGCCGTTTGCGCCTCGATACAAAAGAGCTTAGAAAGCGCGGCGGCGGTCTGTTCGGTTCCAACCCCATGACAGGTTCCATCGGCGTTGTGACTATCAATTTGCCGCGTATCGGCTACCTTTCCAAATCTGAAGGTGAATTTAGAGCGAGGTTATGGCAGCTCGTCATGACGGCGAAAAACAGCTTGGAGATCAAGCGTAAAATCATCGAAGACCAAACAGACAAAAGGCTTTATCCGTTTTCCGCTCACTATCTGCGCAACATCAAAATGCGTACCGATCAGTATTGGTTCAATCATTTTAACACGATCGGCGTACTGGGCATGAACGAAGCACTTTTAAATTTCTTTGGCGACGGTACAGACCTCACCACCGAAAAAGGGCAGAAATTTGCCTTGTCTATCATGAACTATATGCGCGACCTGATGACGCAAATACAAGAAGAGACAGGACATTTTTATAATCTGGAGGCGACCCCTGCCGAAGGCACTAGCTACCGCTTAGCGGAGCTTGATAAAAAGAAATATCCTGAAATTATTTGCGCGGGTGACGAAAATGTTCCTTATTATACGAATTCCACGCAACTTCCCGTCGGTTTCACAGACGACATTTTTGAAACGATGGACTTGCAGGACGACCTGCAAAGCCTGTATACAGGCGGTACGGTGCTTCATCTTTACATGGGGGAGCGTATTTCCGACGTGGAGGTCGCCAAAAAGCTGATTCGCAAAATATTTACAAACTATAAGCTGCCGTACATTTCCTTGACACCTACCTTTTCTATTTGCCAGGAGCACGGCTATCTGAACGGCGAACAGTTTACCTGTCCGCAGTGCGGGAGTGACACGGAAGTATGGAGCCGTGTGGTCGGTTACCTGCGTCCGGTACAAAACTTTCATAAAGGCAAAAAGGCAGAATACGACGAGCGCGTCAAATACGCGATCAAAGAAAAAAGCCTGTGAACATTGCCGGATTATTAAAAACCGCGACCATTGATTTCCCGCATCGGCTCGCGGCAGTCGTCTTCACGGCAGGATGCAATTACGATTGCGGTTTTTGCCATAACCGCGACCTGCTTACAACGACGGATTTTATGGACAATACCGAGGTTATGGCATTCCTCAAAAAGCGCGCGGGCTTGCTTGATGGAATCGTGCTTTCGGGCGGCGAGCCTACGCTGCAAAGCGACCTGATTCCTTTTGCGGAGCACCTGAAGGAGTTAGGGTACGACATTAAGCTGGATACCAACGGCAGTTCTCCCGCTGCAGTACGTAAATTACTTGAGCGCAAGCTCGTGGATTACGTTGCGATGGATTACAAAGCGCCCTTTGCGCGCTACCCGGAGATATGCGGCGGAACGTGCGATCCCGTTTCCGTCCTTGAAACGCTTGGCATCCTGTTTGATTCGGATATCGAATGGGAGCTTAGAACCACAGTGATCCCGCAGCTTTTGCCTGATGACCTTCGTGTGATGGCAGCGGCGGTGGATACGCTCCCCGCTTATGCGCTGCAATTATATCGCCCTGTGGGCATTGAAAGGCACCGCATTTATACACCACGCGACATTGAAAAACTTACACAAGAGCTTTCCGAATCGCAGCCAAACATCTTTGCCAGATGCTGACCAAACAAAAACACCTCCGGTCGATGACCGGAGGTGTTTTTTATATCTTTGTTGTTCCGGTTACTCTTTTGCCGCAACCATTTTTTTACTGATTTTCTTTTTGTTTCCCCCTAGGCTGTTCACAAGCACTGCCACATAAAGCACAATACCCGTAACGACCTGCTGGAAGAAGGAATCGATACCCATCATCTGCATCCCGTTCGTGAGGATCATCAGTATCAGCGTACCGATCACGACCCCTAAGATCGTGCCTTCGCCGCCCTTGATGTTTACGCCGCCCAATATAACAGCCGCGATAACGGAGAACTCCATCCCGACACCGATGGTCGGGTCAGCAGAACCCAGACGACCTACCTGCCAAATACCCGAGAACGCTGCAATCACACCGCTCAGAATGAAGAAAATCATACGCATCTTGAATACATTGATACCTGCGTAGTATGCCGCACTGTCGTTACCGCCGATCGCGATCGCGTATTTTCCAAGCAGCGTTTTCTTCTCCAAGAAGATAAACAGGAGAATAACGCCTACAACAATGAACAACGCCAGCGGAACCGTGTTGTCAAAAAACTTCATCGAGTTCCACGCCGTGATTGGCTTTACCAGCTCTTCACTGATCGGAATCGCATTACACACCACAAGCGCCATCCCCGCCGTAATGATCCATGTCGCAAGCGTCGCCATGATCGCCGGAATTTTCAGCTTTTCCATGATGACCGTATTGAGCACGCCAATGCCAGCGCCAAACACCATAATGATTGGGATCGCCAGCCACGGATTCACACCCCAGATGCACAGGTAGCCGTAGAACATTGCCGAAAGCCCCATAATACCACCGACAGACAAGTCGATCGCACCGCTTGCGATGACAAACATCATCGAGCAGGCCAACAGCAAGTTAGGCAGGCTCTGGCGAACCATGTTCATCATATTACGCATGCTGATAAATTTATCATTTTGCGAGAAAAAGAACACGCATAATGCTATTAAAATGACTAAAAGGACAATGTTTTGTTTTGAAGATCTTCCTAATTTACTCATTGTTCTTCCCCCCTTCTCAAACCTTGATCCGATTGCGAATGATGTTATTCATCAAAATCGCAAGGATCAGCACGACACCGCGTACCACGTTTTGAATATATTCCGTCATGCCCTGCATGTTCATGATATTGGTAAGCACCGCAATGAACAGCGCGCCAATCAGCATGCCGAATACCGTACCGCGTCCGCCGTTGATATCCGTACCACCGAGAACCGCCACGATAATAACGTCCGCGTGCAACTCCGGGAAGATACCGCTGTCCGCCGCCGCGAGACGCGAAGTCAGTACCACGCCTGCAAATGCCGCCATCATACCCGAACCCATAAATACACGGGAAATGACCTTCTTATCGTTGATACCCGAAAGCTTTGCGGATGTAATGTTGGAGCCCACCGCGTAAACCTTGCTGCCAAACGTCGTTTTGCTCTGGATGATCATAAAAATAACGACTGCTACAAGGGCATATACCATGGGCATCGGAACACCATTGATCGTTTGTCCGATCATGCCGATGTCCTGCGGCAGGTTGAATACTACCGCGCCGCCAGCGCCAATAAGCGCAATACCGCGGCAGATATAACTGAATGCCAGTGAGATAATAAAGGATGGAAGCTTAAATTTCGCGATAGAATATCCGGACAACAATCCAAATGCCCCGCCTATCAGTACTGAAATTGCCGCCGCCAGAAGCACAGGGATCCCCGCGATGGTCATCAGTCCAAACAGCACAGCACCCATCGCGCCTACACCGCCGACCGACAGGTCAAGGTTCCCTGAAATAAGTACCAGCGTAATCGCCGCACCAACCATAATAATACTGGACGAGTTTACAAAAATATTCAATACGTTCGTATACCCGAAGAACAGATCCGGCTGCAATGCAAAACCTACGACACATGCCGCTACAAAGATCAGGAAGATCGTCAGGTTCTGTACGCCATCAGCAGTCATTTTTAAGCCTTTTTTCTGTGTCAGCGTTTTTTCTTTATTCATGATCCGTACCTCCCCCCGTAACGATATGCATAATCTCTTGCGTTTTAAGCGTTTCATCATTGTTCATGATCGCTTTCACTTCACCATCAAACAACAAGACGATCCGGTCACAAAGCCCCATGATCTCAGGCAGCTCGCTCGAGAATACGATCGCCGAACAGCCGTCTTTGACCATCTGTCGAATGATATGGTAGATTTCCTGCTTCGCCCCTACGTCAACGCCCCGTGTCGGTTCATCCAGCAGCAAAACCTGCGGATCAGCGTTTAGACACTTTGCCAAAACAACCTTTTGCTGGTTACCGCCAGAAAGATAGGCGACAGACTGGTTTTCGTTACGGCAGGCAATACCGATAGAATCGATATACTTTCTGGCAACTTCCGCCTGCGTTGCTTTATTGAGTATTCCGTTTTTGGAAACCGTATGATAGTTCATCATCGGCGTATTAGACGCAATCGAAAGCGCAGTCGCAACACCCTGTGTGCGGCGCTCCTCCGGCACAAGCGTGATCCCCTTTGCAAGCGCCTGTCCCGGCGTCTTCAGGTCCGCGCTCTCACCGTCAACCAGAACCTCTCCGACAAACAGATCCGCACCAAACAACGCGCGCGCAATTTCCGTCTTCCCCGCGCCGATCAGACCATAAAAACCAAGTATTTCACCTTTGTAAAGATCGAAATTAACATTTTTCAATTTGTCTGTGCTCAGGGCTTTTACTTCGATCGCTTTTTTTGTTCGGTCCACATCGTTAGGAATATAATCTTCCACGATGACCTTGCCGATCATCATCTGGATCAGCTCACTACGATCCGCAACCTCGCTGCGCGGCTTTGTTTCAATGTGTTTACCATCGCGCAGTACTGTGATGCTGTCCGCAAGTTCCATGATCTCTTCCAAACGGTGTGAAATGTATATAATCGTAATCCCCTGCTTTTTCAGATCAGCTATGATCTCAAACAGGCGGTTAACCTCTTCTTCTGTCAAAGCCGCAGTCGGCTCGTCCATGATGATAATGTCCGAATCCATTGCAAGCGCTTTTGCCATTTCCACAACCTGACGCTTTGCAACGCTCAATTCCTCGATATACTGCTTAGGCTCGATCGACGCGTCGATCTTGCGCAGTACGTCAAAAACCTTCTGGTTGGAACTTTTTTTAATGATACCGAATTTTGTCTCTTCCAATCCAAGACAGATATTTTCTTCCACCCTCAGTTTCTCAACGACATTAAGTTCCTGGAACAAACATCCGATGCCGCTTTTCATTGCATCCTTGGTGCTTGTGGGGTTGAACTCTTTTCCATTATAAAGAATCGTGCCGGAGGTTTTGGGATGCGCGCCCGTTAATATTTTGATCAACGTAGACTTCCCCGCACCGTTTTCACCAACCAGACAATGGCACGAACCTTTTACAATGTTAAAACTAACGTCGTCAAGCGCCTTGACACCGGTGAAATGTTTTGAAATGTTTTTTATTTCCAAAATATGCTCAGGCATTTGAACCTCCATTTCTGATTTTTACCGCAACGGTAAACATTCTGTAAGATAGCTTTTTCATCTAAAAACTTTTTGCAGGCAGGGGAAACCCCTGCCCGCAATCTGTTTTTTGTTCTTTGATTTCTATAGCTTACGCTACTTTGTTTTCTCCGAACGTACCAACGAGATCCAGTTTCTTTTCAGGCATGTACTGTGTGTTGTACCAATCCTGCATAGACTGTACGGAATCTTTGTAGTAGTTGAAGTATGTATCCGGTACTTTTTCTTCTACATATACATCGTTATCCATTTCGCCGTTGATAAGCTTCATGATCATATCGATCTGCGCATAAGCGAATGTCTGCGGCTGCATGCCGAGGCAGTATTTAAGCGAAGAAGTCGGATCAGCGATCTTATTGAGCTCGCCGTCAGAAGCGTCTGTCGAAGCGATGATCTCTGTCTGCGGAACACCGTCAACAGCTTTACCGCGGCCGGCAGCTTCATACGCCGCCAGAGCGCCAAGACCGTTAGAAACGTTATCACCGTAAACCACGTTTACATCCGGGTACTTTGTGATCGCATCGGAAGTAACCTTTGTTGCTTTTTCAAGGTCTCCGCCTGCATGCTCCCAATAAGTTGCGCCTGTCAGTGTTTCGCCGGCGCTGTTTTTGAATCCTCTGTCTTCTGTAGGCAGATAGTCAACAACTGTCTTTACACCAGCCAGGAACGGGCCGCTACGATTGTCAAAGCAGAACGCGATATCTGTCCAGCTTACAAGACCAACCTGAACCTGTTTGTCAGGATACAGCTCGATCCACTGTTTCGCCATGTCAGCGCCCATCTGAGAAGCAACTTCCGCTTCGTCGATTGCAAGGAACGGAACTTTCTCGCCTTTTGCTTTCAGGTTGTATGTCATGATGTTGATGTCAGCATCACGTACTTCCTGGATGATCTCGTCAACGCCGTCTTCCGTGATCGGATGAAGGATGATTCCGTCAACGCCTTTGCTGATGAATGTTTCGACCGCAGCAATCTCTTTGTTAAGATCGCTGTCCGGATCGATTACTTCGTATGTAGCGCCATACTTTTCATCCGCATAGATCTTTGCCCATTTTGCATCGTTGCCGTGAACGTCATGCTTCAGCGTGATCGGAACCTTACCAATCACAACGTCCGTCTTTGCAGCACCACCCTCCGCGGATTGGGATGCAGCAGCGCCTTCAGATGCTGCCGGAGCAGCCGCAGACTCGGAAGGAGCAGCGGAATCACTTGCTGCCGGAGCAGCTGTACAAGCAATCATAGCTACTGCTACGAGCATAATCGCAACAACGATCGCAACCATTTTTGTACTCTTTTTCATTTTCTTTATTCCTCCTTTTTTATTTATATGAATACCGTATGATACGGTATCTAACAAATGATCAACCGGCGATTGCCTTAACCCTCTCAGCAAGAGCGTCCAGCCTTGCCTTATCCATATAATAGACCGCGCTGCCATCAGAAAGCCCCATAAAATAGGTACTATCATCCCTTGGCAAAAGCGCCAGCATCAATTCCTGTCCGTTTGTAAGCGTGGTCTTCATGTACGCCGCCGCCTGTGTATCCTTTGCTCCTGCATCATCTCTGCCATCCGCTAAGAGCAGTACATATTTATAATAGATTCCCACAAAATCCGCATAATCGATCATCCTACCGTTCAGTGAAGCTGTCTGGGCAGCGCTGTTGACCTCAAAAGTATATTCTTCTCCGCCAATATTCATATCAATCGAGCTGATCTCGTCTATATTTGCCCGCAGCGGCGAAACGAACAACAGGCTTTGTGCATTGAGCTGCGAGAAATCAATGTCCGCCGTATACAGCATTGCGATGTCGTTTTCACCGCCCGTACGTACAAACGTCGCCGCACCCGATTCATTTCCAAATTCCAACGTTTGCTGGTTTCCGCTTGCATCTACCAAAATGAGCGCATCTTTTGCTTCGCTCAATCCCATGTCACTCTCTTTGACCTGTTCCATATCCGGGAACCCCGCAACCGTCCATCCTTTGAGCATTTCTAATATCTCGTTGGTTACGATGCTTCTTGCCGGCGCCTCGTACGGATAATTGAGATACCAGTCCGTCCCGTCCGATACCAGGCTCACAAAAAGCTCTCCGTTTTTATAGTAGGCGACCTGCCGCAAATTTGCGTTGTCCACCGTGAATACGTTTTTATCCCGATATGCCGTCAAACTTCCGTCAAACTGTGCCACATTCGCCGTCGGCGTAATCGCCACAACATTGTTATCCGTATTTTTGACATAAGCGCTGCTGCTGCTTGGCGTAGCATTCCCTACCAAAAAGCTGTGCTCCGCCCCGCTCTGTGTCCTTACCTTCACGCTTGCCGTGGGCTTTTCAAATCCGTAAAGACCGATCTCCTGATCCAGCACCCGCGAAATCGTGAAACGATTGATCGCATCCAGCATCAACTTGATCTTTTCATCGTTCGTCCGATACTGCTGTCCCTTCTCAGAAACAATCCATTTTCCGTCTTGCACATCAAACGTATAGACACCATACCCGTTGGTGATCTCTATATGCTCTGCCTGCTGACCGTCCATCGAAAACAATTTACCGGACAATTGCGGATCGTTTGACTGACTGACGACCGCATATACAATGATCAAAACCGCCAGCACAACGACCAGTATGATTAGCTTTTTATGCTGTTTCAGCATTTCCTGTCCTCCCCGGTCGATGCAGCGCTATTTGTTCTTCTTCATGCGCCATACAAGTATTGCGCCCACGAACATCATAAGCGGCATCACTACACAGCAGATGATCATCAGCTTTACAAAATCAGCACCACGTACCACCATACTGTTGGAATTGATCACCTTCCCGGCGATCATCGCTGAATCGCGTCCGCCATTCAGCCAATCAACACTGTTAATAAACAGGTTGCTATTTCCCTGCATCTCGAGATTGCCATCCGTCATAAAGTTAGAATCCCCGATCACTACCATACGCGGACCGTTCTTTTCCACCGCGTACGCAAGGTTGATGGGTCCCTGCACGTCTTTTTCCGTCATGCCATTGTCCGCAATCGATACATCCGTGCGCATCCACGAGGAAGGCGAAGATTGCAAAAGCGGCGTCAATTTAATTTTTTCATCATGCTCTGTCTCCGCAAGACCACGCACAAGCGGCAAAACAACATACTTCCGGTCATTTATCATTTGTTCTGTAATGGCATGCTCGCCATAACGCGGGATCAGGTACATATTGCTTGTTGTCAGGTAATAAGACTGATCCTCTTCAAACACAAAGTTATTCGCAATATCTATACCGTACGAACGCGTGATCTCGCCAAAATTTTTCAGTTTATCCGTATTCGTGCTCAGCGTCGGATCTACAGTAAGTAAAAACTTCCCGCCCGCGTCAAGATATGTTCGCATCGCTGCCGCTTCCTGATCCGAAAGGTCTTCTGCGGGAGATACCGCAATGACCACCGAAGCATCGTCGGGCACGCTTCCTTTTTCCAGCAGCGAAAGCATATCCACTTCATACGCGTCGCGTTCCAACATCGCCGCCGCCTTTGCGATATCCGTACCTGTTTTCAGTTCATTATGTCCCTGCAGGAAATATACCTTGGGCAGTGTTTCCGTGCTCACATAACGGATCGCTCCCGTGATCTCGCTTTCACCGTAAAACTGATTTCCGGCTTCGCCCGCCGCAAACAACTCCGTAGGCGCGATCACCTTATAACGCCCGTTCCCATTCACAATGATCGTACCGTTTGGCACAGCCTTTACATCCCCAAGCTCATATCCCGCAAGCATGCCGGGGTTTTTATCCACATCCAGAAATTCGACTTGAATCTTTGGAGAAATCTTCTCATATTCCTTCAAAAGAGCGCTTACCATAGCATCTTGATTGCTGTCTGAATAAACCGCTCCGATCTTTATTGTGTCCGTAAGTCCATCCGTTATGTTTTTGGTCTCTTCACTCAATACAAACAACTTTTGTCCTGTCATGTCGTACGTCCACGGCACGCGGTACGCAAGCTGCACACCGAACACCACAACCAACGCCACCACCACAACCCATATGATGGACGAAAGCATAAACTTTTTCTTTTTTACCGCAATAACTGATTGTTCCTTCTTCATCTCTGTCTCCCCCTCAGTTAAACCGGCGCTTTTCCATGCTTTTGATGGTCAACAACACAAACACGACCGTCAGTCCGATGTAATAGCAGATTGGTCCAAGACTCAATACCCCAAGCGTGAACTGATCATACTGCACAGTGATCGCAATCGCGGAAAGCATGGGCGTCAAAACCGGAATTGTCATAGACTTCGTGAAGGACGCAAGCAAAACCATAAAGAACAAAAGCCCAAACGACGCGATCGCCGCCGTGATCTGGTTTTC
Source organism: uncultured Christensenella sp. (assembly GCA_964494645.1). Taxonomy (GTDB): domain Bacteria; phylum Bacillota; class Clostridia; order Christensenellales; family Christensenellaceae; genus Christensenella. The sequence continues at coordinate 22,037 of CAZBSH010000007.1, forward strand.
CACCATCGAAGAAATGAAAAGGCATACGGAGCTCATTGCCATCCCCAACAGGAAAAATCCCAGATAAGATGCGGCCAACGCCCCAAAATTCGGATCGCCGTAAGCAGCAATAATGCCAACATATACCAGTGTCGCCAACAGCGCGATACCAAACAGTGTCAGCGCGGCGAAAAACTTGCCCAATACAATATCTGTCATTTTCAGCTTTGACGTCACCAACACCATTTCCGTACCCGCCTGCCGCTCTTCCGCGAACAGCTTCATGGTGAGTACGGGAAAAATGATAAACGCAAAGTTTTTCAACAGGTCAAACGTCCCTGCCATATCCCCGTTTCCACCGAGGAGGTTATAGATCGTAAACATAATGCCTGAAAGGATCAGGAACACACCGAGAAAAATATAACCGAAAGGCGTTGTGAAATATACCGCCATTTCTTTCTTGTACAAATATTTCATCACTGTGCCTCCTTTCCCTTGCGTGCGTCCGCCGCAGTCAGGTTAAGGAACACCTGTTCCAACGTCAATTGCATATTTTTCATTTCAAGGATCGCCATATTTTCCTGCGCCAGCGCGAAGAAAATCCGTTTGCGAAGCTCCGGGCTGTCCTCGCCGGAAATATGAAACCAGCTTCCCTGTCCCGCACCTTCCGCAGATGCGAAGTTTGCCTTATTCATCACACCCGCAAGCACCTTTTCCGCTTCGCATTGTTGTGCATCCACTTGCAACAGGAACCCGCTTTTGCCATGTTCCAGCTTTTCCATCCGGTCTACAGCCACTACGCGCCCTTCGCTTAGGATCACTACTTTTTCGCATACCATATCGATCTCAGACAGTATATGCGTGCTAAATATGATCGTATGATTTTTGCCGAGTTCAATCATCAGTTTTCTAAAATCCGCGATCTGCCGCGGATCTAGCCCCACCGTCGGCTCGTCCAAGATCAGTATTTCCGGCATGCCCATCAACGCCCCGGCAAGACCGACACGCTGGCGGTATCCTTTGGAAAGATGCGCGATCACACGTTCTTTCACATGTGTAACCTGCGCAATATCCATTACTTCCTCAATACGGGATGTACGGTCTTCCTTCGCGATCCCTTTGATCTCCGCCATAAATTTTAAATACTCAGCAACTTCCATTTCCAGATAAAGTGGCGGAAGCTCGGGCAAAAAGCCGATCTTGGCGGCGGCTTCGCGCGGATTTTCCACCGCGTCAATGCCGTCTACCAATATCGTTCCGTTTGTGGGCATCAGGTAACCGCAAATCATTTTCATGATCGTTGTTTTTCCCGCGCCGTTCGGTCCCAACAGACCGACGATCTCACCCTTATTGATTTTGAAACTGACATTTTCTACCGCTGTCTTTTCGCCGTATTTCCTTGTCAGGTTGCTGATTTCAATCATGTCTTCTCCTGCGACGGATTCTTTTTCGTAATGTCGCCGCCATATCTTGTCCGCCTTCTCAAACAACAGACACGCTTTGCGCCGTCTAATTCATATGCGCCGTGCAATACGATACCGGCGACCAACAAATCATAAATTTACAGACAGAGCTCAAACATCTCGCGAATCACAGCTTCGTTATAGCCGTATTCCTCTTCTTCGCCCCATGCCTGTGCCGTCGCAAGCGCGTCCGGCGTCATTTTATCGATCGCGTCAGCATCTGTGATCCCCGCTTCGCTGAGCGTTGTAGGCGCGCCGATTTTCTTGAACCATGCCTCGATCGCCGCGATACCCGCAGATGCGGCAATCATATCGTCTTCATCACGCACACCAAATACCTCGCGCGCAAACTTCGCATATTTTGCCGTTCTTTCTTTCAGGTAATAGCGCAACGTTGCAAGAATCGTTACTGACATGGCAGCACCGTGCGGTGTATCATAAAAATTTGACAACGAATGCCCCAGGATATGGATGTTCGAATTAGGCAGTCCAAAGCCGCAATCATAGAATCCACACCATGCAAAGGATGCCTGCCACATCATCACAGCACGTGCATCTTTGTCCTTCGGATCTTTTAAGAGCCTATCCATACATTCCATAATGGAACGAATACCGCCCTCACAAAAATGATCTTGGTACGGCGCAAACTCAAGCTGATGCCCCAGATAGTGCTCTAACAGATGGGAAACAATATCCGCCGCCGAATATGCCGTCTGACGGATCGGGATCGTATATGTCAGTTCCGGATCAAGAATACATACGCGCGGCTTCATTACAGGGCTTACGAACCCATCTTTACGGCGCAGCGTTTCGTTTGTGATAACAGCCGTTCCATTCAGCTCCGAGGACGTCGCAGGGATAGTGACAACTACAATCACCGGGATCGTATCTTCAATCGCCGCTTTGCCCGTCGGAAAATCCCACGGATCGCCGTCGTATTTCGCAGCTACGCCAATGAACTTCGCTTCGTCCATCGCGCTTCCGCCCCCAAGGGCAATAATGACATCCGGCTTTTGTTCCTTCGCCATTTTGATCCCGTCCGCGGCATGCTCCGCTGTCGGGTTGCTTTTCACGCCGAAAAACTCCAGCAGCTCTATTCCTGCAGCATCGCAGCTCTTCTTGACCTTATCGTAAAAACCTACCTGCTTTACAAAATCTTCGTCATATGTAACAAGCATTGCTTTTTTCCCAAAACTCGCAGCTTGTTCACCTACTTTTGATACTTCTCCTTCGCCGAATACGATCTTTGTCGGCATCTGAAATTCGAATGCATACATGATTTCTTTCTCCTTTATTTTTTTACTTGGTAGAAATGATCTCCGACTCCCTGTACCGCGCTTTTTGCGCAAAACATGCCGCCGGCTCCTTGATTTGCTTTTAACTGTTCCTCTGAATAACAATACTTCGCAGTCGCCAGATACAGATCCTTCATATCCTTCCCGCCAAATCCTGTGCAGCAAGCATACTCCACCGGTATCTGAATGGTTTCTTTCAAATTCAAATTCTTATCCCATACGGATATTTGCTTTGTCCAATGGCAAACATACAGGTTGTCCTCACTGTCGATACTCATGCCATCCGGCATCCCCAGCGCTCCGAATTCGACCATCACTCTGCCGTTTCCAATCGGACCGTTATCAATATCATAATCAAAGCCCACCAGTGTTTGATTGAAGGTATCGATCACATACATTTTTGTGGCATCCGCATTCCATACGATCGCATTGTACTGGTTGATATCTTTTTCCACTACATGCACGCTCATGTCCGTATCTATCATATAGAAGCTGCCCCGCATGTCTGTCCGATAGTCATCCGTTCCATAAAGCTTAGAGACCGAGCTGGTAAAAATACGCCCCTTAGGATCAATACGCGTATCATTATAACGGTTTGCCTCGTTACCGTTTTCCGGGTCACATAAAAATTCGAGTTTGCCGCTTTTTAGATCGAGAAGATGCATCCCTGTCTCAAGCGCACAAAACAATTTATCCGAGTCGTCCGTCGGAATTGCGCTGCCAATCAGAGCGTTCGTTTTCCATACTTCGCCCTCTTTACTTTCAGGGTCATAGCGATGCACATCCCCCGTAAAAAGATCTGTATAATACAGCTTGCCGATCCGCTCGTCCCAGATGGGTGTTTCCGCGATTTCAAAACTTGTGTCCAATACCAAATCGAAATTCATATATGGTTCCCCGATCATTAAATTTTGTTAACTATATTAACTTTAGTTAATATGCGCAAGGCATTGTTAATGTTGAAAACATTAATACACTTTCTTAACTTTTCATTCTGTTGTACATTGCTGAATTTCACTAAGAGTTATGTGTTTTCAAATGTTAACTCCATTAAAAAAAGTTAACATCAGCTTGATACTTTGATTAAAACACAAATGATTTGTGAAGTCAATCGCTTTTTTTGCAGAAAAATCCATTTTCGGGCAAAATAAGTTAACATTTGGATATTACATTTACATTTGCTTGACATTCGTTAACGTATCCCTTACTATCATTATAATGGGTTTTTGCCTATATATTGAGAAACGGGGACAAAGCATTGGCCTTTTCCGTAGAAGAAAGATATGATTTAAAGATTAAAATTGCGCATTTATATTATATGGAAGACAAAACGCAGGCGGAGATTTCAAAAATGCTAAATATCTCACGTCCGACGATTGTCAAAATGCTCAAAGAAGCAAAGATCGAAAAAATCGTCCGTATCCAAATCGCAGAGCCTCGTCAGACCAACGCCTTTTTAAAAGACGAACTTGCTTTGCGGCATTTGCTCGGCGTAGAGGATGTGAAAATCGTCAATGTTCCCAGCGAAAATCGTGATATTATTGACGACCGCATCGGCAGCGCTACAGCAACCTACACTGCCAACCTGTTAAAAAGCGGCGGTCACATTGGGTTTGGGTGGGGTCGCACGCTTGAATGCTTTGCCGAAAAAGTCAAAACCGCAAACAAAATTAAGGACGTGGAATTTGTGCCTCTCATCGGCGGTCTTGGCACAAACCGCGATGTGAATATTCTTTCCAACTCTCTGTGCGAAAAAGTTGCGGCAAATTTTCCGCGGAGTACCGTACGCTATTTGTACGCTCCTATGATCGCTACAAATATTTTGACAGCACAGGCATTTTTGGATTCCAAACCGCTCAAAAATATATTTGATAAAGCAAAACAACTAGACATGGCGGTCGTCGGCATAGACGGGCAACTGGAGCATTCTTCCACCATAGAAAACGCCCACGCCACCGATTCGGACGCCGTTACACGCGGAGATATCGAAGAGCTCAAGAAGCACAAGGCGGTTGGCTGTATCTGCGCGCGTTTTTACGACGTCAACGGCACGCCGTGTAATACCTCGCTTAACCAGCGCGTGATTGCTGTCAATACCGCTACATTAAAGAGCATTCCCACAGTGGTCGCTGCCGCAGGCGGAAAATACAAAGTAGATGCCATCATTGGTGCCGCGAGAGGCAAGTTGTTCAATGTTCTCATCACGGACGAATATACGGCCAAAAGCATTTTAGAGCGCATAAAGCCGGAAGACCAATAATCCAGAGAGGTTTTTATTCATGAAATATTTTCTCGGCATCGACGCAGGTACCAACGGCGTAAAGGCTATCGTCATAGGAGAAAACGGCTATCTCGCCGGCATGGGCTATGAAGAATATAATATGATCACCCCCCGTTACCACTATGCCGAGGAAGATCCCGCCGAGTGGTGGTCTGCGTGCAAAAAAGCCGTCAGAGCGGCAGTACATTCGAGTGACGCGGGCAAAAAAATCGAGGCAATCGGCATTACCGGGCAAATGCTTGCCACCACCTGTCTCGACCACAATTTGAATACCATCGGCAACTGTATCATCTGGCTCGACCAGCGCGCAACCAAAGAAAAGGCATGGATCGAAGAAAACATCGGCAGCGATACCTTCCTAAACATCACCGCCAATCATCCGCTGCCCGGTTTTTGGGCGCCCAAGCTGATGTGGATGCAAACGCACACGCCGGAGGATTACGAAAAAATTTACAAGGTGCTCTTTTCTAAAGATTATCTCCGCTTTATGATGACGGGCGACATTTCCACCGAGGTCACGGACGCCTCCGGTTCTTTTCTGTTTGATGTTCCCGAGCGAAAGTGGTCACAAGAGCTTTTTACGAGATGCGGGATCAATCAATCGATCGTGCCCGAGCGCGTGCTTGAGTCGTGCGATGTCGCCGGATATTTAAAGCAGGACATTGCGGCTGAGCTTGGTCTTAGAAGCGGTATCCCCGTTGTTGCGGGCTGCGGCGACCAGCAGGCCGGCGGCGTAGGAAACGGCGTGATAGAAGCAGGCATGGTATCCTCCACGATTGGCGCGTCAGGCGTTGTATTCGCCGCGATGGATACGCCCATTGCGGACAAACTGCCGCGGGCGGCTCTTTCTATGTGCCATGTGCAAAAGGAAAAATGGTGCCTGTTTGGCTGTACCCTCGGCGCGGGCGGCTCTTTCAAATGGCTGCGTGATTCCATGTTTCCCACAGAAAAAAAAGAACTTGCCTCATTGGGCAAGGATGTGTACAACTATATGAGCGAACTGGCGCAAAACGCCAAGCCGGGCAGTGAAGGACTTTGTTTTCTGCCCTATCTAAACGGCGAACGTACGCCATACTCTGACCCGAACGCCTCCGGTGTGTTTTTTGGCATCACCTACCGCCACGGGCGCGAAGAGCTTTGTCGCTCGGTCATGGAGGGCGTTACGTTCAGCTTACGCGATACGCTTGAGATTTTGCGCGAATATGACATTGAAGTCAATGAGATCAGAGCTTCGGGCGGCGGCGCAAAAAGCAGTCTGTGGCGGCATATTCAGGCGGATATCTTTAACGCCTCCATCCTCAGCACAAGCATCGAAGAAGCCCCCGCATGCGGCGTGGCGCTGATGGCGTCTGTCGGCTGTGGCGCATTTCCTTCGCTGAAAGATGCTTGCAAAGCAATCATCAAAATCACGGGCGAAGTCAAACCAAATCCAACAAATGTAGAAGTTTACGAAGAATATTACGGTACTTATCGTTCCCTGTACCCCATCTTAAAAGATACTTATGCGCGACAGGCAGAGCTTGTCGTTAAAAACAGCGAACGTTTTCACTTATGACCTTTCCGCGTCTTCTGTCCTAATCTGTACACGGCGTATTTTCCCGCTCACCGTTTTGGGAAGTTCTGCGACAAATTCGACCACACGCGGATATTTATAAGGTGCCGTCACATTCTTAACGTGCGTCTGCAATTCTTTTTTGAGCGCTTCACTGCCCTCGTATCCCCGTGCCAACACGACCGTCGCTTTCACGACCTGTCCGCGCACCGGGTCAGGCACAGCCGTCACCGCGCATTCAAGCACGCACGGATGTGTCAAAAGCGCGCTTTCTACCTCAAACGGTCCGATCCGGTATCCCGAGCATTTGATGACGTCGTCATTCCTGCCCACAAACCAGAAATACCCTTCCGCGTCCCTCCATGCCGTATCACCCGTATTATAAACGCCGTCTTTCCAGCAACGATCAGTTGCGTCCTGATCCTTATAATATTTCTTAAATAAACCTGTCGGATGCTTTTTGTCCGTATTCTTAACTACGATAGACCCAACGATGCCATCCTCACACGAATTTCCGTTTTCATCCACAATATCCACATCATAAAGCGGCGACGGTTTTCCCGTTGACCCCGGCTTGATCGTATCCCAACCAAAATTCGCGATCAACACACTCGTTTCCGACTGCCCGAACCCCTCTGTCACGGCAAGCCCGGTCATTTCCAAAAATCGGTTATATACCTCCGGATTGAGCGGCTCTCCCGCAATTCCCGCATGCTTGATGGACGAAAAATCACAGCGGCTCATATCCTCTTTGATCAAAAAACGATAGATCGTCGGTGGCGCGCAAAACGTCGTTAGCTTGAGCCTGTCGATCGTCTCGAGCATTTTATGCGGGTCGAACTTTTCCGTATCATATGCCACAATGACCGCCCCGCAGATCCATTGTCCATATATTTTCCCCCATCCAAACTTGGCCCAGCCGGAATCCGAGACCGTCAAATGCAGCCCTCCGTCTTCCACCTTCTGCCAATACTTTGCAGTCACAATGTGGCCCAGAGGATATGTAAAATCGTGCAAGATCATTTTTGGCATACCCGTCGTCCCCGACGAAAAATAAATGAGCATCGGCTCATCGTTTTGATTTTGATATTCACGCGTCCAATTTTCATCTGCCGCGTTCAACTCTTTTCTTAAATCATACGCCCATTCCGGGATGGTTTCGCCCACCACCCCTACGCTTTTGAGCGTCGGGCATTCCGCAAGCGATTGCCCGATGTGCGTAAGCATTTCTTCCTCGTCCACTGCGCAGATCATCCTGACCTCCGCCGCGTTACAGCGATAGATAATATCCTTAGGCGTCAACTGAAACGTTGCAGGAATGCATATCGCCCCCAATTTATGGAGTCCGACCATCATAAACCAGACCTCCGGGCGCTGCTTTAGCATCAACATGACGGTATCGCCTTTTTTGATTCCTTTGCTTTTGAGCATATTAGCGACCTTATCGCTCATCCTGCTTACATCACCAAAGGTATATCTCTTTTCGTTGCCATCGTCATCACACCATACAAGCGCGCTCTTGTTCTTATCCTGTTTTGCCCATCCATCCACAATATCATAAGCAAAATTAAAATGCTCGGGGATCTTGAGTTTATAATTTTGCTTAAAATCGTCGTAGTCCTTAAATTCCGTCCTGTCTAAAAAACGTTCTAACATATACCCGCCCTCACTCGTTGATGATCGTCAAAAACTTCGCTTCACCGTCAATCGCCCTCTGTCCATGCGGGATCGCCGGATTGAAATAAATACTGTCGCCTTTTTCTAACACAAATTCGCGCTCACCGATCACGATCTTGATGCTGCCCTCAAGTACATAATTAAATTCCTGCCCGTCGTGCGTCACCAACTCCGCCTCTTCGCTCGGGGAAATGGTCACGATCATCGGTTCCATGTCGCGGTGTTTATAATTATACGCCAGCGACGCAAATGAATATCCCGGATAGCGCTCCACGCGCATCCCGTTTCCTCCACGCACGATCGTATATTCGTCCATGCGCGGCGCTTCGCCCGTCAAAAGCTCCGTCGGGTCTACCTTCAGCTCTGCGGCAACCCCATAAAGCACGCCGATCGGGATATCGTCACGCGCGCTTTCATAGTTTTGGTATTCTTCCAGGCTTACGCCTACCTTGCTCGCAACCTCTTCCTGGGGGATCTCCAAAATCTCTCTTAACTCGCGTATTCTTGCCGCGATCTGCACGACCTGACTATTCATCGCTTTTTCCTCTTTTCTGCAATTTCGGGGATAACAAATACTCTTTTATTGTAGCTTGTTCAAAAAACACTGTCAACGAAAGCAACCAAAAACCTGCGCCTTTTCCCACCCCTGTATCAATGGTATAATAAGAACCATGAAAATTACGACAGTCACTGAAAAATTCAAAGGCAGCGAACGCTTTTTCCGCTGTCCTGTTTGCATGGCATCCCTTTCCCTGCGCGAGAACGGAAGTTTTGTCTGCGCAGCGGGGCATTGCTTTGACCTTTCCTCCAAAGGGTATATCCATCTGCTTCCCTGCGGTTCAGGAAAGGACTTACGCTACGACAGCGAATTATTTACGAGTCGAAATGTTGTTTTTGGCGATGGTTTTTACGAGCCTGTCGCTAAGGCAATACAAGAAATGATGAACCGTTTTTTGCCAAAGGAAACGCGCGTGATTCTTGACGCAGGATGCGGCGAGGGATACTATTCCCACTTTCTGGCGCAATCTTCCAACCTGCATGTGTACGGGGTCGACAATGTGAAAGAAGCGATTCTATTTGCGGCAAAAAAGCCCGGGAACGCGCGCTTTACCGTCGCAGACCTTGCCTGCCTGCCCGTCCACGACAATGCGGCAGGTGTTTTGCTCAATATCCTCGCTCCCGCGAACTACGATGAATTTGCCCGTACACTATGCCCCGACGGCGCGATCATAAAAGCCTTTCCCGGCGAACATTATTTGCGGGAACTACGCGAATGCGTTTCAAATAATCTGGAAAATAAAACATACACCAATAAAAAAACGATCGACCATATGGCACGTCACGCCGATATCGTCGATCAGAAAACCATCCGCTATACACTCCCCGTCTCGCATGAACAGCTCGTTTCTTTTTATAAAATGACGCCCCTGACCTCACATGTACCGATCAAGGAAGCATCCCTCAAAAACATCCGCGAAATCACGATCCACCTAGAGCTGTTTGCTGCCTATCCGAACAAACGATAAACTGCTTCTCAGTCATTTCAGTAATGCGTACACGCACCCATCCTGTAAATGACCTTCCTTATATACAGAGCGCTCCAAAATACCCTCCAGCCGAAAACCGGCATTTTCCAATACCTTTCTTGATCTTATATTTTCCGCAAATGGTTCAGCAAAAATACGTACAATGTCCAACGTGCCAAACGCTATCGTGCACATCTGCCGCACGGCGCGCGTCATGATCCCGCACCCCCAGAAAGGTTCTGCCAGCCAATAACCAAGCTCTGCGCTTTTTGCGTAAACATTGTCTTTTTTAAAAACACCAATACTCCCCACTGCCTCGCCGTCAACATCAATGGTCAACATGATATCGCGCTCAGGATCGGCTTTCAGGCACATATCTTCAATAAAAGAGATGGCATCCGCGATTGTATAAGGAAACGCAAGCCCATCGCGCAGCCACTTTTGCACATTATGGTTGTTGATACCACAAACAACACTTTGTGCATCGCTTTTTTCCCATTTTCGCAATAAAAAATCCATATTCCCGCCACCTTTCTTGTTCCTTAGTATACCCCGATGACAACAAAAAAGCGACGTTTACTTTTCGTATAAATAAAAGCCCCGCTTCGTCTTTTTTCCCAGCAGACCACCGCGCACCATTTTTTTGAGCAATGGATATGGTCGGTATTTATCCTCTCCCGTTTCTTGATGCAGCACCTCCATGATCGCCAACACCACATCTAGCCCAATCATATCCCCGAGCGCTAGTGGCCCAATCGGATGGTTTGCGCCCAACCTCATCGCCGTATCAATATCTCGCACCGACGAAACACCGTCAGCATATACGCCGATCGCCTCATTGATCATAGGGATCAGTATGCGGTTGACAACAAATCCCGCATGTTCCTTGACACATACCGGCGTTTTTCCAACATTACAGGCTGTCGCGACAACGCGCTCCATGGTTTCAGGCGCTGTATGCATCCCGCTCACGACCTCAACCAGCTTCATAATATTTGCCGGATTAAAAAAATGCATCCCTGCAAAGCGCTCCTTATGTTCCAACGCATTGCCTATTTCCGTAATGGACAAGGACGAGGTATTGGAAGCAAGAATCGTATCCGCCCTCACAATATTCTCCAATTTCTGAAACACCTCGTGCTTGACCTGCAAATTTTCATAGATCGCCTCCACAACAAGGTCACTTTCCCCGCAATCCTCCATATGATCGGTAAACACAATCCGCGTAAAAATTTCTTCCTTTTGCCTCTCGCTGATCTTTTCTTTTTTTACCATATACAGAAGGGAGTCACAAATAATATCCTTTCCCCTTTGCACCTCTTGCACGCTGCGATCCATAAGCACGACCTCGCGGTCTGCCATTGCAAAGACCTGCGCAATGGATGCTCCCATCGTTCCCGCACCGATTACCGCTATTTTTTCCATTGATCATTCCCCCAAAAAGAATTCTGTCTTTCTTTTATGATTAAAATTATTCATTCCTGTTTTCTGGTCTTTGGTCAGAAACAACTGGGCAAAGTACATATTTTCCACGACAAACTCTTTTTGCTTCATGGATTTCTTTGCGTTTTTCATACCGACCGGCGCATTCCTGCACAAGATATCGGTCAACTTTTTTGTTTCTTCCGCAAACATATCTTCTTTAAAACATGCGTTGACCAACCCATACTCCAACGCTTCACGCGCGCTGACCTGTCTGCCTGTAAAAATCATTTCCGACGCACGTCCACGTCCAATCAGCTCTCTTAAACGTATTGTGCCGCCAAAACCGGGCATCACACCAAGCGTCGTTTCCGGCAATCCAAACACCGCCGTATCATAAGCGACGCGAATGTCGCACGCCAAAGCAAGCTCCATTCCGCCGCCAAGCGCATAGCCGTTCACTGCCGCGATCACAGGCTGTTCCAGTTGTTCCAGCATCCGAAACGTTTCGCATCCCAGCCCCGCAAACGCACGAGCTTGCTCATATGTCATATTTTGCATCGCGGTAATATCCGCGCCTGCCGCAAACGCATTGCCCGCAGCGCTGCCTGTAACAATGACGCATCGTACTTCTTTGCTGACTCCCAATGCCCGGCAGGCATTCTGCAACTCATAGAGCATCTGCTCATTGATCGCATTTCGTTGCGCAGGTCTGTCAAGGACGATACGGGCAACATGTCCCTCATTTTCGACACGAATCGTTTTCATACCGCTCACCTGCACAAAGCATCCCGCTCAAAAATCACTGCTTCGCCCATTCCGCCGCCAATACATAATGTTGCCAATCCGTATTTTTCGTCTCGTTTCTCAAGCTCATGCAGTAACGTCACCGCAATACGCGCGCCGGACGCGCCAATCGGATGTCCCAGCGCGATCGCCCCGCCATTGACGTTCGTTTTTTCTGCCCCTGCGCCTATCTCCCGCATCACAGCGATCGCTTGCGCCGCAAAAGCCTCATTTGCTTCAATCAGGTCTAACTCGCTCATAGAAATTCCCGTTTTTTTCAAAACCTGTTTTACTGTAGGGATCGGTCCTGTTCCCATGACCCTGGGATCTACACCGCAAGACACGCCATATCGCCACTTCGCCTGCGGCTTCAAATGATGTTTTTTCACAAAGTCTCCGGATACGATCACCAGTACTGCCGCGCCGTCATTGATGCCGGAGGCATTTCCGGCGGTCACTGTCCCGTTCTCCTTGAATGCCGGATGCAAACTTGCGAGCGCTTCTGCCGAGGTATCGCGCGCATGTTCGTCCTGTGCAAACAAAACCATCTCCCCCTTTTTCTGTGGGACTACGACAGGTGCGATCTCATCGCGAAAACGTCCTGTTTGTATAGCATGCAAAGCTTTTTTTTGCGATTGTAACGCAAAGTCATCTTGCATCTTGCGCGTGATACCATATTGGTCGGCAACATTTTCCGCTGTAACACCCATATGACAGTTATAAAACGCATCCCATAACCCTTCGTGGATCATGCAGTCCGTTGCCTGCACATTTCCCATCTTCCGCCCTCGTCGAAGGTCCATCGTATACGGCGCGCGCGACATATTTTCCATACCCCCCGCCACAATACATTCTGCCATACCCGCACATATCAATGCCGCTGCGATATTTACCGCATTCAGTCCCGATCCGCATACCTTATTGATCGTCATTGCGGTTGTTTCGTACGGAATACCCGCGCGTATCGCCGCTTGCCGCGCCGGATTTTGTCCCAACCCTGCCTGCAGCACATTGCCCATCAATACCTGCTCCACCCACTCCATGCCAATGCCCGCGCGTACACAGGCTTCTTTGATGACGAGCGCACCCAGTTCCACCGCCTCCACATCTCGCAACATCCCCCCCAAAGATCCGATCGCTGTACGAACGCTGCTCAAAACATAAATATCCTGCATCCTTTTTTCCTTTCTGTCTGTAGGTCATTTTGTTGTACCTATCATGCGCGCCACATCGGTACACAACCAAATGCTCGCGTAATAAAACCCGCTTATCCATATGTGGCAAGCGGGTTTTCGAGGTAACTCGCGCGGTTTGCTCGCCATATAAACAAACACGCCGACACCACCGGAGGGCTATTTCACAGATATCTCATCCATTATTCCGGCATATTGGCAATATCTTCTTTGTTGTTCTTTCCCTTTATTTTGCTGAACAGTTTTTTAAAACCGTCTACAACCGGTTTGACCATACCCTTTGGCAGTACATATACCATAACAATGATCAACACCCCGAACGCAAGTTGCCTGTAAAGTTCTGCCGCGCGTAACAATTCCGGCAAAAATGTCACAACGATTGATCCAACGATTGGTCCGATCACCGTTCCGCATCCGCCGATCATAACCGCAAGAATCGCATTCATGCCAATACCCGCCGCAAATGTTGTCGGATTGACAAAATTCATATAATGGGCATAAAGTACGCCCGCCACGCATCCCAGTACCGCGCTTAAATTGAATGCCAGAAGTTTTGTTCCTGTCGCGTTGATCCCGACCGCTTTAGCCAAATTTTCATTTTCGCGCATTGTGACGATCGCCCTGCCCGTTCGTGACTTAAACAGCCGATAAACAAACAACAGTGTTAATACCGCGGCAATCAATACAATATAAAAATATCCTTCCCTTGACGAAAGCTGCAGCCCAAAGAAATCTCCCTTCAGCGGCGGAATCGAAAATCCCTGAATGCCACCCGTCACGTCCTTCCATCCCTTCATGATCGTAAACAACAACATTGCGAATGCCAGTGTAACAATCGAAAAGTAATGTCCTTTGGTACGCAGCGACGGAAGCCCGATAATTGTCCCTACCACAAGGCCTATTCCTACCGCCATCAAAAGACCAATCGGCATGGAAAGCCCCAGCTTACTCATCAACAGTCCGGATACATACGCGCCGATCCCGTAAAAAGCGACCTGGCACATAGATACATACCCAGCATAGCCCTGAATAATGTTTAGCCCGGATGTCAGGACGATCCATATCAGCGTAACAATGATTAGGTGTAAATAGTAAGAAGTCGTTACGATCTGCGGAATAAAGAGCATAATCACCAATGCCACAACCGCAACCAGCGCAATCGTAAACTGCCTCTTTTTCGATTTTTTCAACATAGAATTTATTCCTCCATATGATGTATTAAAGTCCTGATCATTCGCTGATCTTAAATCCGTCGCCCCACTCCTCTGCGCGCCGCGCATATTCTTTTACAACTTCCGGCGAGACCTGCTTATTTGTCGTCAGCATCCCCTGTTCGTTCAGCTGTTTTTGCACTTTTTGCACATCTACCTTCTTGGGCGAAACACCGTCTCCTACCGCGATGGCCGCGGCTGCGCCCGCCGCTTGCCCCGTTGTCAGACTGGGTGTACAATAACGAATCGCGCCCCATGTGATAAAGTCAAGCGAAGATGTTCCCCCTGCCGCCAGAAGGTTATCAAAATCCTTAGAAAGCAGACACCGGTACGGAATATCATACGGCGTGACATTGAATTTGAAATGATGCGAGCCGTCCGGGAAGAAAAGATCCGGCGGCATGTTGCATATAGATATGGAATCCTCAAACGTCTTCGCGCCATACATATCATCTTCCTTCAAGGTATATTCGCCGACAATGCGGTGTCCGTCCCTAAGAAGGGCGCACGATGGCGTTTGTTCAATACGGGAGTTTTCAAACCCCGGTACATTTTCCTTTAAAAGTTCCCAACACGACCACGCCTGCTTACGCATATCCTTTTCCGCATGCGAAACGACCTCCACCTGCCACGGATGCTTCCCCTTTTCCAATTTATAATAAGGGTTGATGATCCACGCTCGTCCGTCCTCGTATTCAGTCATCAGGCAGGAATTACGCGGAGAATACAGTTTCCCTTCGGCGCGCGCTTTGGTAAAGAGCTCGCGTCCCTTGACCCAGTAATCCCACTCCTCGGGGTTCGCCTGCGCAAACTCGCGAAACTTACGATAATTGATATTACGCACGAAAAATCCGTATCCGAGACCCATGTGCATACCCTCAAACGGACCAAACCTGTTGTCCGGGTATCCATTTTCTCCTGTTACGCCGGCGCCCGACTTCCACGCAATGTGCGCGATGCCCGTGCAATCTATCACCGTTTTCCCAAGGATCGCCTGACGTCCCTCAAGACTCTCGATGATCACGCCCCGCAGCGAGTTCCCTTCCACGATCGCATCCACGGCAAGCGCATGGAACACCACCTTTACTCCCGCTTTTTCCATCAAATTGTCTACCAGATATTTATAATATTCTCCATCAAAGAAGATGCTTCCAAATTCATTGGCCCAATGGTCGCGCACTTGACCCGGGCTGTTCTTATGATCCATACCGGCCGCAATGATATCATCCATGATCTCCTGCACGATACCGCCTTGTATCCGGTCATCCACCCATGCAAAGGAATCGTCAAAGGCCGCTGTCTGGCTGCCTCCAAAAAAACCAAAGCGTTCAATAATGATCGTTTTCGCACCGTTGCGCGCTGCTGAGATTGCCGCGCCGATGCCCGCTGCGCCGCCGCCGATCACAATGACATCCATCTCCTCACAAAGAAGAGGTAGTTCCCGTACGCTTTCCTGAATCGTTTTCATTGTTTGGTTTCTCCTTGCATCAATATTTGTCGTATTCCCTTAATTTTATTTTGGAAAACTCCGCGCGATGCGGAGCTTTCCAAAACAGTTCTATCTCATGGTTCCGGTGAAAGTTTATTTTGTACCGGGGTAATCAATCCCCTGTTCCTCACAATACTTCTTCAAGAAATTATGCAGGAAGTCCGGTCCCAGCTCTTTGCCGATCGTACTTTCATATGCCCAGTTCTCTTCCTCCATGCTCCATTTTGCAACGGTATACGGATGATATGCCTGACCGAGATCATCAAACAGCAAGCCTCCTTCAAGAGGTGTATATTCTACAATAACTCTCGGATCAAGGTCTTCTACTTTGACTTCCTTCAGCGCATCATTGACCGCCTTCCATTCCGTTGTGCCTGCATTTTGCATTGCAGCCATCAAAATCCAAAAGTTATCATAACCATTTGTCGCAGTCTGGCTCGGGTTTTCCCCAAACATCGCTTCATACTTAGCAACGAATTCGTCAGATTGTTTTCCGTTCTCCCCGCCTTCTTCAGCGACCTGCGGGCGAATGGTATAACTTCCTTCCATCTGATCGTTCGTACATGTTTCCAGCCACTGCGGACCTGTGCCGCTCGAGAATGTGATCATCGGGATCGTCGAACCAAGCTCGCGCAACTGACGAAGCGCCATCGCAGATTCTTCAATATTGCCTGCCATATAGACCGCTTCCGCGCCTGAATTTGCGATATTGGTCATCTGGCTCAAAAGATCCAGATCTCCTGCATTCATCGTTTCTTTTGCGACTACTTCCACGCCAACTTTACCAAATGTATCAACTACATTATTTGCATGTACGCTGTATCCTGTATCGTTGAAAAATGCGAGTACCGCAACTTTGCCGATGCCCAGACCTTTGATATATTCACAATCCGCAACCGGGTCATAACAGTTTGCCGTAGCGCTGCGAAACAGGTTTCCGGGTGAAAGCAACACGATCTGCGGGGAACGCGCGTTGCCAACCAGCATCGTCACTTCCTTGCCCGGGATCTGCTGTGCAGCCGAAGAGGTAGATGTGGACGAGCTCCATCCAAGTACATAATTTACCTGATCGACGTCCATCAGTTTTTGAATGGTAGATACGCCTTCTGTTGCGTCGCTCTTGTTGTCGTATACGACAACTTCGATATTATATGTCTTGTCCCCGATCTTGATCCCGCCCGCGTCGTTTACTTCCGCCGCGGCGAGCTTAACAGCGTTTGAAGCCGGCAGTCCGTAAGGAGCGCCCGTACCCGTCAGCGAATCATCCACCCCAATTTTGATCGTTTCATTGGAGCTGTTCGCCGCAGTCCCGGCGTCCGCTGATGCCGCTCCGCCGGAAGACTCGGTTGTTCCGGTCGCCGCGCCACTTTCCTGCGCCGTCGGTGCGCCGCATCCACCAACCAGTGCGGTGACCATCAGCACAGCTACAAGTATAGCCAGTACTTTTAAGTTCCCTTTTTTCATTCCTTTCAATCCTCCTGTATTTTTATTTGCTCTTTTCTTTATCAGAAAACCCTTATTCTTTATTACTTTGTCATGGCGCTTGCTTTTCCAAACAAACCGTTTGGCTTAAATATCAGCACCAGAATAATGATGATGAATCCAAATGCGTCCTTATAGGCCGCTGAAATAAATCCTGCGCCAAGGCTCTCAACAATTCCCATAATGAGACCGCCGACAATAACACCCGGTATGCTCCCCAGACCGCCAAGGATCATAACCGCAAAGCCTTTTAGTACAATATCACCACCATAGGACGGAAACATTTGCAGCAAGCTTGTTACAAAGATACCGCACAGCCCAGCGAGCGCGCTGCCGATCGCAAAAACCGAACTGCTTGTCTTGTTGACATTTACGCCGACCATCGTAGCCGCTTCCCTGTTTTGTGACATTGCGCGGATCGAACGTCCCAGCTTGGTCTTTTTCATCATAAAGGCCAGAAGAGCCATGATCACCAGATTAATGATGATCACATACAAGCGGAACGTCGTGATTGTGATCGGTCCAAGCTTTAAGGTCGTGTTGCCCACAGCCTGAATCGAAACCGGATCCGCCCCCCAGATCATCTGGCAGACGTTCTCAAAAATAAAGAGCAGTCCCAGAGCCATAATAAAGATATTGATGGGAGGGCCTTTGATGATCACGCGGTAACAGTATCGTTCTAAGAACATCCCCAACAAAGCACATCCAAGGATCGCGATGACCGCCGCCAGTATCCACGGTACGCCGAGCAGCCGCGCAAACGTATACCCAATGTAGCCGCCGACCATCACGACAGAGCCATGCGCAAAATGCGAGATGCCGAGAACGCCGTAAATCTGCGATAACCCTATGCCGAGCAGGGTGTAAATACTTCCTGTAACAACGCCGTTTACCAATTGCTGAAGAAGTATAGCGTTTTCCATAATTTTCCTCCTTTAAAGCGGTTGTTGAATTGCAATACTCTGTGCATCCTCAGATGCCGAGATAGGTCTCATGGATCGTTTTGTCCTTTGAAAGTTCTTCCGCGGTGCCCTCGATCACAATGTTACCTGTCTCAAGAACATATACATAATCGGCAAGGTCAAATGCCATCTGCGTATTTTGTTCCACAAGCAATACGGTCGTTCCGCGTTTATTGATATCTTTTACGATGTTGCCTACTTCCTCAACCAATATCGGCGCCAGCCCCCAAGAAGGTTCGTCCAGCATCAATAGCTGAGGTCTCGCCATCAGCGCACGCGCAATCGCCAGCATCTCCTGTTCGCCCCCCGAAAGTGTTCCCGCAAGCTGATTTGTCCTGTCTTTTAAGCGCGGGAACCAACCGAATACTTCCTCCACCGAATGTTCGATTTCTTTTTTATCCGTGCGCGTATATGCTCCCATGATCAAATTTTCGTGTACCGTCATTTCCGGAAAGAGCTGCCGCCCTTCCGGGCATAACGATACGCCGCTTTGTGTTACTGCATGGGATTTCATTTTGTTAAGGACCGTACCATCCCATTCGATGCTGCCGCTTTTGATAGGCATCATACCCATGATCGCTTTCATGGTCGTCGTTTTTCCCGCGCCGTTGGTCCCGATCAAAACCGTTATTTTTCCCTTTTCCGCCTTGAAGGATAACCCATGCAGGATCTCTACGTTTCCGTAGTTAAAAACCAAATTTTCTACCTTAAGCATGATTTCCGCTCCTTCCCAAATATGCCTCGATAACGGCCTCATTTTTCTGAATATCTTCCGGTTTTCCCTCGGCAATCTTTTGCCCCATATTCATGACGACAACATGATGGCATACTTCCATGATCATCTTCATATGATGCTCCACAAGCAAAATCGGAATGCCGTCCTTACACACCGTACGCATCAGCTCGATCAATTCCGCGCGTTCATCCTCGATCATTCCCGCACATGGCTCGTCCAGCATCAAAAGCTTGGGGCTTGTCGCAAGGGCAATCGCGATCATGAGCCTTCGCTGATCCGCGCTCGTTAATGAATCCGCCTGCGTCTGCATTTTGTCCTTTAATCCAACAAACTCCAGCAATTCTTCACTATGCTCCAACACCCGCTTTTCTTCCTTGATCGTTCCGCATATCCCGAAAAGACCTGTGACAAAATTAGATTTTGTTTTGTTATAATGAGCTGTCACAACGTTTTCCACTGCATTCAGCGTTGGAAATACGCTGCTGATTTGAAACGTACGCGCGATCCCCATCCGGGCGATCTTATGGGAGGGCATCCCGCTTATTTCCTTATTCTGAAAGATAATGTTGCCGCTCGTAGGCTTATGCACGCCCGTGATCAGATTAAAGCAGGTCGTCTTGCCCGATCCGTTCGGTCCGATGAGTCCCAATATCTGATTTTCTTCTACGTTAAAAGACACATCCTTTACCGCGGCCAGACCGCCAAAGTATTTCGTTACATTCTCAAAACGGAGAATCATTTAACCATTCCTCCAAATCTTTTAGTCTTACGGGCAGAAGATTTCTTGCCGTCAGTTCCTTCAGCCTGCATCACAGCTTAAGTCCCCTATTCCACGTTTTTGTCCGCCATTTATATTCCTCTATCACCTCGGGCGACAGTTGTTTGTTTGTTGTGATCATTCCCTGTCCATGCAGCGTGTCCTGTACCTGCTTCACATCAATCGCTTTTGGTGCGATCCCCTGCTTTGCGGCAAGCGCCGCCGCTGTTCCTGCCGCCTGCCCTGTACAGATGCTCGGCGTGCAGTACCTAAGCGCCGCCCACGTGATCAGATCCATAGACGCCGACCCGCCGGCAGCAAGCAGATTGTCAAAATCCTTAGAAAGCATCGTACGATACGGAATGTCGTACGGCGTTACATTATAAATGAACTGATGGCTTGCATTGGGAAAGAACGGATCCTGCGGCATATTGCAGCATGCGATGGAATCATCAAACGAACGCGCACTTTTCATGTCATCGTCTGTGATCGTATATTCTCCCACGATCCTGTGACCGTCTCGCAGCAAAAGCCTCACCGGCGTCTGTTCGATCTTCGCATTTTCAAAGCCCGGCACATTTTTCTTGAATGTCTCCAGAATGGACCATGCCTGCTTGCGCTGATCCACTTCGGCATCGCTCAAATCTTTTTCCATCCACGGATGACTTCCCTTCTCAATCGGTCTATACGCGCCAATGAACCAACAACGTCCGCTTGCGTATTCGATCATAAGCGTGCTATTACGAGGCGTATACAGCCTGCCTTCTTCTTTTTCCTGCACAAATAACTTTCTTCCCTTGACCCAATAATCCCATTCGTCCACATTCTGCTCTGCAAATTCACGAAATTTTTTGTAATCTATGCCGCACATCCAAAAACCGTAGCCAAAGCCCATGTGCATACCCTTAAACGGTCCAAACCGGTCGTCAGGGTATCCTTCCTCGCCTGCCACCGCGGCGCCCGCTTGCCATGCAATATGCGCAATGCCCGTGCAATCGATCACAGATTTTGCGAGAATTGCCTGTCGCCCCTCATGTGTCTCGACCATAATGCCCCGAAGCGTACTGCCATCCGCGATGCCCGTTGCCGCAGATGCATGGTACAGCAGCGTAACGCCCGCTTCTTCCATCATTTCTTCGAGCATCAGTTTGTAATATTCCTCGTCAAAGTAAATGCATCCCGTCCCCGGATTCCAGTTATCGCGCATACACCCCACGCTCGGGTTAAAGGTTGCGCCCGCTTTTTTCAATCGTTCGATGATTTCAGCAACGATGCCCCCCTGAACGCGATCATCAACAAAGGTATAATTATTGTTATGTGTCAATGTTTGGTTTCCGCCCAGGCAGCCATATTTTTCAACCAATACGGTTTTTGCTCCATTGCGTGCCGCGCCGAGCGCCGCGCCGATCCCTGCCGGTCCTCCGCCGACGACAACAACGTCAACATCATATAAAACCGATACTTCCTTAGAAGCCTCCATTACCGTTTTCATTTTTATCCTCTCCCTTCCTACATTCCAAAACCATTGCCCCATTCTTCGGCGCGCCTCGCGTATTCCTCAATAACAGAAGCGGGCAAATCTTTATTCGTGGTGACCAAGCCCTTGCTGTTCAATTCCTTCTGTAGCTTTGAAACATCAATTTCGCTCGGCATGATGCCCTGTTTTGCCGCCATTGCCGCCGCCGTTCCCGCCGCCTGTCCGGTACAAACGCTCGGCGTACAATACCGCAGCGCCGCCCATGTAATAAGATCCATCGATCCCGCGCCGCCGGCAGCCATCAAATTCCCAAAATCCTTCGAAACAAGACTGCGGTACGGAATATCGTAAGGCGTTACATCAAACCGGAAATGGTGTCCGCCATCCGGGAAGAAAGGATCCGGCGGCATATTGCAGCATGCGATGGAATCTTCAAAAGTCCTTGCACCGCGCATGTCGTCTTCTGTTACCGTATAGTTTCCGACGATCCTGTGCCCGTCTCTGTGAAGCAGCTTGCTTGCGGTTTGTTCGATGGTTGCATTCTCAAAGCCCGGCACATGCTTTTTCAGTAAATTCAATATCGAGAACGCCTGTTTCCTGATATCCACCGTCGCAAGCGATATTTGTTCCGCTTCCCATGGATGGTTTCCTTTTTCAATCGGATATCCGGGGCTTAGCATCCACACGCGACCATCCTCATATTCCTGAAAAATACAACTGTTGCGGAAAGAGTACAGCTCTCCGGTTTTCTTGGCTTCTGTAAATAATTTTCTGCCCTTGACCCAATCGTCCCACTCTTCCGGATTTGCCTCCGCAAATGCGCGAAATTTCGGATAATCGAGTCCTCGTACAAAATATCCATACCCAAACGCCATATGCCTTCCTTTGTACGGACCGTATGTGTCGTCTTTATACCCTTCCTCTCCTGTCACGGAAGCGCCCGCCTTCCATGCCAGATCGGCAATGCCCGTACAGTCGATGACCGTTTTTGCGAGAATCGCGTGGCGTCCCTGCCAACTTTCAATAATCACACCCTTAAGCTCGTTGCCCTCACGGATTCCATCGACTGCAAACGCATGATACAAAAGTTGTACCCCTGCATCCTGCATCATATTCTCAAGCATGAATTTGTAGTATTCCGGATCAAAATAGAAACATCCCTCGTCCGTGCTCCAGTGCGCCTTCTTAGAACCAACGCTCGGCTTATATACCGCGCCGCCCGCATGCAAATTATCAATGATTTCTTGGATCAGCCCGCCTTGTATACGGTCATCAATAAACGAGAACGAATCGTTGAACGTAAGTGTCTGGCATCCTCCCAGACAGTTGAACCTCTCGATCAGCACCGTCTTCGCTCCCGAGCGCCCTGCTCCCAGCGCAGCCCCGATCCCCGCCGCGCCGCCGCCGATAACGACGACATCTGCCTCGCACAAAACCGGTACTTCCCTGCTTGCTTCCGTTACTGTTTTCATTTTTCTTTTCCTTTCCGCATCGTTTTTTGTCCCAGCCTCCCGTATTATGTGTATGAGAAAGAACACTGTAGTTATTTTGTGTTTTTTCACTACAATTTACGGAGTTTCCTTTATGAAAGTTCTCTTCGGTTAAATGTTCCGGCTGTTCTTATTTTTGCGTTACAAAGCTGTTGAAAATAACACTGATCGCCACTGCCCCCGCATCCGGATAATTGATACTTCTATCCCCAAGGTAAGATGCGCGACCCTTGCTCGCGACGATCTTTTTGGTCTCCTCCGCGCCTTGCGTCGCACTCTGTGCTGCATAAGCCACGGCTTCTTCAAACGATTCCCCGTCTCCCAACGCTTTCTGCATGGTTTGCTGTGCCGGAATCAGCGCGTCAAGCAAGGTTTTATCTCCCAACTTTGCGCCGCCGCGCTTTTGTATCCCCTCGATTGCAGCGCCAATCATCTCAGGGACTTCCCGTTCTGTGATGGTCGTTTTTCCTTTTACACACAAAGCCGCCGCCCGAAATCCTGAACCCCAGATCGGACCGGAAGCTCCACCGCAGTATTCTGTGATGATCATTGCGCACCCTTTGACAAACCGGCTCACGTCCGCCGTATCGATCTGGTCTAATTGTTTTTTGACTTCCTTGAACCCTTTAGAGAGCGACATACCAAAATCCCCATCGCCTGCCGCACTGTCGAGTTCACAGAAATATACCTCGTTTTGAATAATAACATCACATAATTTTGCAATCACATTTTTAACGTCCGAAACCGTAATATCCATTACTCCACCTCTCATATCTTCAGCGCAATCGTATCCGCCGGATCATCAAGCAGCTCTTTTAGTTCCTCATCTAATTTCAATATTGTCACCGATGCGCCCGCCATATCAAGAGATGTCATATAATTTCCAACAATCACCTCATGGATCGTTGCCTCCCTCTGCTGTAATTCACGGCATATATCCTTATTCAGGATATAAAGCTCCATCAGCGGCGTACCTCCAAGACCATTAATTAAAACTGCGCATTCGTCTTTTGGCTCGAATTGTAATTCTTCACAAAGCATGTCACACATCCTTTTGGCAATCCTCTTTGACTCCAACGCTCCACAGCGCTCGATCCCCGGTTCGCCGTGAATACCCACACCAAATTCGATCTCATCTTCCGCAATCTCAAAGGTTGGCGTTCCCTTCGCAGGTACGGTACATGATGTCAAAGCAAACCCCATCGACTTTACATTCGCAATAACTTTTTCGGCAATACGCTTTACTTCTTTTAAATCTTTGCCCGCTTCGGCGGCAGCTCCCGCGATCTTATGGACAAACACCGTCCCGGCAACCCCTCTGCGCCCAATCGTGTAAAGGCTGTCCTGCACCGCAATGTCATCATTTACATACACACATTCTACTTCGATCCCATCTTCGCTTGCCATCTCAGCCGCCGCATCAAAGTTCATACAGTCCCCTGAATAATTCTTAATGATCAGCAGCGTGCCCGCATCACTTTCCGTTTGCAAAATTGCATTGTATACCTGTATTGTCGAAGGGGATGCGAACACATCTCCGCACACCGCAGCGCTGAGCATCCCTTTGCCCACAAAACCCGCATGTGCCGGTTCATGCCCGCTTCCCCCACCTGAAATCAAGCATACTTTGCGCTTATCAAGATTTTTTCTTTTCACGACACGATACCGTTCATTCAGCTCCAGGCTGTCGTCGGCCAGTATGATCCCCTCACACATCTCATCCACAACAGAGACGACCTCATTCATGATCTTTTTCATTTACCATGTCCTCCCAATGATGTCAGCCGTGCGAATGGCTGCCGCTACGTCTTTTGGTTGTACTTCAAACGGCATATTATCCATCGTTTCTAAGTCAGAGCATGCGTGCGTCGCCACCCTCATCAATCTTTCGTCATCGAGTTCCTCAACCCCAAGATCAGCAAGGCAGACCGGCAGTGACAACGAACGGCAGAAATCCAACACCTCCGTCATTGTTTCTTCGTCCGCGTTTTCGAGAACCAATTGTACCAGTGTTCCAAACGCCACCTTCTCCCCATGAAAATAGCGATGCGTCTCTTCCAGTACTGTCAACCCGTCATGCACAGCATGTGCCGCCGCGAGCCCGCTGCTCTCAAATCCCAGTCCTGAAAGAAGGATATTTGCTTCTATAATATTCTCCAGCGCTTTTGTCACCACATTCGCATCACATGCCGCCTTGGCCTTGTATGCATCCTCGAGCAACGTGGCATAGCACGTTTCCGCGATCGCAAGCGCGGCCTTTGTACTTGATCCCCCCGACATATTAGGTTTATTCGCTTTGATGCACGCACGTGCTTCGAACACTGTTGCGAGCGCGTCCCCCATACCGGAAATCAAAAATCTTGTCGGCGCCTTCGCAACGATACCCGTATCCACCAATACCAGATCAGGGTTCTTCGGAAGATGCATATACCGTTCAAATTCGCCGTCTTCTGAATAAATGATCGCAAGCGCGCTTGTCGGCGCGTCCGTTGAAGCAATCGTCGGAACAATAATGACCGGCTTTTTCGTCAGCGTACTTGTCGCTTTTGCCGTATCAAGTGCTTTACCGCCGCCAAGCCCGATCACCACATTTGCCTCCTCTCGATTTGTCAGCTCTACAACCTTGGCTATTTCGGCATCGCACGATTCTCCGGAAAAAGCGGCATGTATATAGTCCGTGCCCCTAAGGCCTTCCTCCAATATATCTTTTACTCGCGCAAAATCCTCCGGATGCGCTACCAGTACCGCTTTCCTTCCGAATCCTGCTACATACTCGCCCAGTTTTTTAAGCTCGCCCTCTCCCTGCACGAATTTTGAGGGAGAAATAAAACTCCTTGTCATAATCTGTCACTCCTTTTTATTATTTGCCCATAATTCTTATCATGATTTTTATATACACTCACTGATATTCTAAAATGAATGAAAGAGTGGTGCCTGTATTTATTATTTTTTAATTAATAGTGGATAATGCGATCCGAAATACCGTCTTATCGAGTTTGCAAATGCAGTATTCGGTTTGTTGGTGTAGTGTCATTATAACGCCGCAAAATTCAAAAGGCATTATACAACCATATCCTCATTTTGTATTTATCCATCGTAAAATATTGCCCTCCATAATATTTATAGTAATTTTTTGACTGTAAAATTTATCACTTCATGTACTTTCTGAACATTGCCGGGGTAATCCCCTCATGTTTTTTAAATAGCTTAATAAAATATCCCGAATCACTAAACCCCAAATCATTAGAGATATCCGTTACCGACAGGCTTGTATCTTCAAGCATATTTTTTGCAAGCGTCATCTTGAAATCAGTCACATAGTCCGAAAAATTCTTTCCCATTTCTTTTTTAAACAAACGGCTCAAGTAACTGGGGCTGGTATGCGAAAGCTTTGCCATTTGCGAAAGCATAATATTTTCATGTTTGTTGTTATAAATATATTCGATGATCGGCTTTAAGATCGGATGCTTAGAGGAAACAAACTCTTTTGGCTCGCTTGATCTGATCTGCTTATTCATAATCGCTTTTGCTACCTGATCTTTTATATTGATCATCGCGTCAAGCGATGTATCCGCTAGGTCTGCTCCCGCATAAATATTTTCCGAGACATTACCAAGGATCTTGCCATACGTTTCATTCATTGTACTTTTGCTTATCGCTTCCCCTACGATATAATTACAAAGATGCAGAAGTAGGTTTATGACCGCGCTGATCCGCTGCATAGAAACCTTAGGTATCCGTTCAAATTTTTCACGCAGCGAATCGCTTTGATCTATAAAGCTATTTTCATATGCCGACATTAATATCTTCTCTAGACGATCCGTTGTACTGGCTTGATCCGCCATAACCTGTCCTGCCATAACCGCGCCGATATATTTTTCATCAATCACAATCGGAATCGCAACATCAACAATGTTACAGTGACACAGGTACATAAACGGCTCATTGAGCCGCGCCGCCTCGATCCCTCCCCGCGAATCACATTTTTGGCAATATTTTGCCGTCTCCGGATTTTTTCTTACCGTCGCGCAAAATTCTGTACAACAGCTGTGCTTCGTAACAGGCGCTCCCTTATAGTCCACAATCAAAATCGCCATGCCCGTAACGGTCGCAAGTTCGTCCTGGATTTTTTGCCATTGTTCCAGGTCTAAAATGCTGCGGATATTCAATAAGTTACTGTTCAATAATCTTACCTCCAAACATTCTATGCAACAAAACAGACTGTTATGCGCAACTTATTTCCACTTGGAACAAAACAGATTCGTATGAAAGCAAAAATATTGTTTTAAAATCTCGTGGAATTTATGAAAGGGAGCAATTTATAAAATTGGTATTGGTGTTCTTTCATTATAAATCATGTCTTTTTTAAAGTACTCGTACCCCAATGACATAAAAAAGTAGTTTTGAATCGTATTTTTATGACTTTGTCTGAAAATAACAGTAATATTTTGACCGCTTTGATTTGAGATGCACAATAGCAATTGAAAATCGCTCTTTTCCTTAAGTTGAGCAAAGCCCCGCTTTCGATGCACGATATCATTGTTGTTGCCGAATTTTAACGATTATCAAGATATTTTAGCAGGTTTGCGAGTGAATTATATTATACTCGTTTTACAAGGTATATTAAACCACAAAATAAAGCGATATTCCAAAATATGCCCCTACAAAAAATTCACCATCATTTCGGTATCCCCAGCATCATATTCCGTACCGCTTTTCCAAATATTTCTATATTTTAATTTATTTTACAATGAAAAGTAATTTGGCTGTTCTTAGCCTAAATAAAGCCTTTTCGCCGCGAACAACATTTCTTTGCCCCATTTTGGCGACAGGCGCGTAACAGTGCTGTAACGGTGATGTTGATATCATATAAGTATGGTATTGTTTCCTGCGTGCTTATGTCCTCGCGCCTTAGAGGAAACAATGTTCAAATAAAAGACGAACGAGGTTTTATGCGATGAAAAAGCATACTTTTAAAAATAGGATATATCTTATTTTCAACAAACTATTTTTGCAAATTCTTGTTTGCTGTATGGTATTCGGATTTTCTGTAAGCCCGGCATTAGCCGCCGGTATACAACCGCTTACAGATGTCCACGACCCCAACGCACAGATCGTTGTGAACCCGGAAGCCAAGGTTGCAGCCGGCTCAAACGAGATGCTTCGATTAAGAAAATCAATCGAGCAAACAGCAAAGGATAACTTCAAGATCACGCTCACCGCCGATACAAAAGATAAGGTCGAGCCGCTTGGTATTTCTGTTGTCCTCGTTGTAGATGCGTCAGCCAGCATGAATGACGGCGACAAAGTACCTGCGTTAAAAAATGCCGCATCTGTTTTTGTCAATGAAATGTTTTCTGACGGCGCTTCCAACATCAACCAGGTTGGAGTGATCGATTTTGATTACGAAGCTTATTTCGGCACGCCGCTGACAAACAATAAAGATACATTGCTCGAGTGGTTTTCCGGTATGACAGCCGGATCCAACTCCACTAATATTGCCGCAGGATTGAATGCCGCACAAGAGCGCCTTTCAACAGACGCAAGAGCAGGAAATAAAAAGGTAATTGTGTTGATGAGCGACGGGCAACCGAATATACCTTATCCTAATCCGGGAGCGACAACCATTGCTGCGGCCAACGCCATAAAAGCAACTGGAACCGAGATACATTCGATTTTCCTGAATGAGGTCTACACCGACGACCCGCTGAACGATATGACGGCGGCTCAGGTAAGCCAAGGTGTAGCGTCCTCCGGAGCTTATATCGAAGCAACCGACGCACAAGCTCTTGCCGCTGCGTTTAAGCAGATTGCGGAAGATCTTACGGAAAGCGCAAATATCTGGAAAATATCCGATCCCATGGGAAAATACATCAATTGGGAGGGGTTTTCAGATGCTGCGCCGTCTGGGGCATCATTTGAAAGCGACAACAATACGCTTATCTGGAACCTGCTCAATGCCGGTGTCGTCCCACAAACGCTGACAGGGGATCCTGCTAAATTTCAATATCGGTATTCTATGAGCTACCGTATTAGCCTCGATACCGGGCGAGAAGGCTTCACCGACGGACGTGCCTACCCTACCAACGGCGAGACCACCCTCTCATATTTTTTCAGCGGCGGCAAAATGACTGATTCTATGGAAATATCGTTTGAAGTTCCTCAGGTAAAAGGCTATGCGACGCCTACGATTACAGTGGTTGCAGCAGACCTTATCGCTTATGTAGGCGGAACTTCGCAAAGCAACGATCCCTTTCCCTATCCGCAATTTGATATTACCGGACTGGAGGAAAAGGACACGATAGAAACACTGGAGTTTTATTTGGATGGCATTTCATATGATTCAGCCACCCATCCAACGCAATACAGGTTGCCGTTCACAGAAAAATTTTACTTATTGAACGGCGATGGAATTCCTGCCGATACCCCGTCCTTGAATGACGATATTCCCGGGAACTACCTTATTACTGTTGAAGGGATCCATGGACAAACTATTACGGCAAAAAGTACAATCGACGGCACGTTGTATAACATTGCTTATGGTACAGGCACGTTGTATGTTCGTGGTATAACAGATTTCATTGCAAGCACTCCGGCAGTGATATCTGCTCCGAATTCGCCTGTTCAATGGCCAACCGCTGTTCTCGCTCCCGAAACCGCACTGACCAATTCACTTGGTCTTCCGGTAAGCAACATCTCCGCAGCTTTGCTTGCAGATCATCTTTTGGTCGAAAGCACGAAAGAAAATATGCTGGAGAGACTGCAGAATAATGAGGCAACAAAAAATATGACCTATGATTTTATGTATCTTGATCTGGTCGACCAATACGACGGGAATCATGTTCTAACGCCCGATCGCCCTGTGACGATATATCTTCCTTATCCCGATGGCACTAACGCGCGGGACGATTTTGAGATACTGCATCTAAAGGGAGTCAACAGGCATTACAATTATAATGTATCCGATATTCCGTCCGATTGGATCAAACCGACAAAAACCGAATATGGTCTCCGATTTAGCGTTGAAAGCTTCAGCCCATTTGCGTTAGCTTACCGGAAAAATCCGACCCATACGATCACCGCAGCAGCAGGCGAGGGCGGGACAATCAGTTCGCCGGGCGTATCTACGTTTTTATCCGGCGAAAACAAAAATTATACCGTAACGCCCAATCAAGGATATCGAATCAAGGATGTAACGGTAGATGACACGAGCGCCGGTGCGGTTACAACATATACGTTTCAGGACATAAATGCCGACCACACGATCTATGCGTCCTTTGAAAAAACAGACGATCACCTCGTGTCCGGAAAAACGGAGGATGAGAAGGATCCTGCCTCTTCAGGTGATCCCGAAATCGGGAACCCCACCCCCTCCGACGGGTCGACAACCGAAGATGCCCCGCACGACGCAAAGAACGTATTGTCTGACTCTCCTCCTCGTACGGGTGACATCACAGCTATTTTGCCTTACATCCTGTTTTCAGGAATCGCTGCATCTGTGATAGTCATCGTACGAAAAAAGAAAAGGCATAGCAGATAAGATTTTATAACAAAAAAATTGCAGTACAATAATGGTACTGCAATTTTTTGTTTGTTGTGCCGGAAGGGATAACGCGCGTGTCACATCCCGCTCGCGCTTACTGCATCCCGAGGCTCCGAATCCTCCGGCATTTTGATCAGGACTTCTTTATACGCTCTCCCGGTATCATTATATTATTTTTTCTTTTCTTCCTTCTATATATAATGCCTGTGGCAAGGTCGTACGAAGAACCGTTATAAGATAGCGCAACGTTTTCTCTCGATCAGATTTACCCGGTGTACGAAACCATTCGATGAGGATCCCTGCCAATGCTTCGCCATAAAAATCGCACAGAAACTGCTTGTAGTCTCCCGTGACCGAAAGGTTGAGTTCTTGTTCGGCATTATCAATCGTTGCCCTTAGAATTCCGATGAAATCAGCATACAGAAACTTTTTCAACCCTTCGCGTCCCAAAGAATCGAACGCGCAATTCAGGATGTGCTGGTTCGCGTCCACATAATCCATAACAAACAAGATCGCGTCCTCGCAGTCCACCAACAGATCAAACTTCTTAACGACCTCTACAGCCTCTTGCTCCAGCATCCATATAAGCAGGGAAGCAATGTCTTCAAAGTGGTAGTAAAAAGTTTTTCGATTGACGCCGCAATCCGCAACGATTTCACTGACCGTAATTTTGGAAAGCGCCTTTTTGGGCATCAATTTTTTTAGGGAGGCAGCCAATACCCTTTTGGTGTTCAGCGTCGTAATTTTGTGTTCCATACATGACTCCTTTATGGAATTTATTATACAGTTGCCCATCAAACAATTCAATGGACAACATTGCATAATCTGTCCGGGAAATGAAAGATCCAATTTTATTTTGCCCACCAAATGAGATCCGGTTGTCCGTTTTTCACCCAAATGCCACAGAATTGACCATTGAAACGCGCAAAGTATGCCGATATGATTCCCTTGAAAGGAAGCAAAACCTTATGGAATATACGTATGATGTTGTGATGAAAACACAGCTTGGAAATCGAAAAGGGAAGCTGTACGTCAGGCGAACGCAAGAGAAGATCAATGGCTGTCTCACCATCCTTGGGCACGAAAATCCTGTTGTTGGGGCAGTCGCGGAGGACGGAGCATATGCGCTCAAAGGCGAACTCATTACGCTTGTTCGTACCATACCGTTTCTTGCGCAAGGATATGTGGATGAAAAAGTAGTCAGTCTAACGCTATATTGCCCAAATAATACTTTTTATATGACCGGTATGGCAACAAAAGGAGAATAAAGCAAATGCAAAATTTTTATCGCGGAATTGTCAAACATCGAAAGATCATTCTGGTTGTCTTTATCCTATGCGCGGCGCTTTGCGCTGTGTGCCAGCCGTTTATTTCGGTCAATTATGAAATGAACGATTATTTGCCGGAAGATACAGCCTCCACCGTGTCCCTCGACGTAATGGAAGCTGAATTTGGCAGTGGGATCCCCAACGCGCGGGTGATGATCCGGAACGTTTCTATCCCGCAGGCTCTTTCTTATAAAGAGCGCCTTCTTTCAATAGACGGCGTTACCGATGTCACTTGGCTCGACGATGCCGAAGATATCGTCAAACCCATCGAAACGATGGATGCCGACACTGTGGAAAGCTATTATCAAGATAACACGGCACTCTTTACGGTCACATTAGAAAATGACGGTCGCTTGACGGAAATCGTCAACGAAATCCGCAGCGTGATCGGTGACGAAAACACGATGACCGGCAGCGCCGTTTCCACTGCCGTCGCAACTTCAAGCACGGTCTCCGAAGTATCCAAGATCGCCCGAATCGCCGTAATTTTTGTACTGGCTGTTCTCCTGCTGACGACCACTTCATGGCTGGAACCGTTGATCGTCCTCGGAAGTTTGGGAATCGCGATATTGATCAATGCGGGTTCCAATCTGATGTTTGGCGAAATTTCCTTTGTTACGAATGCGGCAAGCAATATTTTACAGCTTGCGGTATCCCTCGATTATTCCGTGTTCCTGCTGCACCGTTTCGCAGAATGCCGCGAACAGTATGCCGACCCAAAGGAAGCCATGGTACAGGCATTGTGTAAATCTACCTCGTCGATCCTGTCGAGCGGCCTTACTACGGTGATCGGATTCCTCGCTTTATGCCTGATGCAGTTCCGGATCGGGCCGGATCTCGGGCTTGCGCTGGCCAAAGGGATCGCAATCAGCCTGATCACCGTATTTGTTTTTGCGCCCTGCCTGATTCTCTGCACCTATAGACTGATCGACAAAACCCGGCACAAATCATTTATGCCGTCTTTCAGGGGATTTGGCAAGGTCGTGTGCCGTATTATGGTGCCGGTCGCGTGCATATTCGCGCTGCTGATCGTCCCCGCTTATCTTGCCTCGAACAGCAACCAATACTATTACGGCGCTTCCCATATTTTCGGCGCGGAAACACAGCCGGGGACGGATGCACAGGCCGTGGAGGATGCCTTTGGAAAAAGCGATACCTATGTGCTGATGGTACCTAAGGGCAGCCCCGCGACAGAAAAGCAGCTGTCGGATGCGCTGCACGGGCTGGACGAGGTTACGAATATCATCTCTTATGCGGACAACGCGGGGTCGGAGGTGCCGACCGAATATGTGGACAGCGACACGCTCTCAAAGCTGATATCCGAAAACTACAGCCGTATGGTCATCTCTGTTGGCGTTGGCTATGAAGGCGAAGAAGCATTTTCGCTCATAGAAGAGATTCGTGACATTGCAGGCAGGTATTATCCGGATTCCTATTATCTCGCGGGCGAAGGAGTCAGCACTTATGACCTGATGCATACGATCACGGCGGATATGGTCAAAGTCAACCTGATTGCAATTGTAGCGGTGTTTGTGGTGCTGCTGTTCGCAATGAAATCTATCTCCATCCCCATACTGCTTGTACTGGCGATCGAAACAGCGATCTGGATCAATCTTTCCGTTCCTTATTTTACCGGGTCGACGGTGTTCTATATCTCCTACCTGCTCATCAGTTCGATCCAGCTCGGGGCGACGGTGGATTACGCCATCTTGTTCACGGACCGCTACAAGGAGTTTCGCCGGAGCATGGGAAAAAAGGAGTCCATAATCAAAACGGTTTCGGCGTGCATGGTATCGATCCTCACGTCGGGCAGCGCACTCACAGCCATCGGCTTCCTGCTGGGCATGATTTCAACGCATGGGATTTTATCGCAGCTTGGATATTTTCTCGGCTATGGCACATTGTTTTCCCTCATTGTGGTGATGTTCGCCCTTCCGGGACTGCTCTATCTCTTTGACGGATGGATCAATCAAACAACACGTCACGCAAATTTTTTGAAGAAACGTAAGGAGGTTTCAAGCAAATGAAAAAATACACAAAGTGGATGGCTGCCTTGCTTGCAGCAATAATGGTTTTGGGTGCGGCTTCGTCCGCATTTGCCGGAGCAATGCCCAACCAAAAAGAGGAGGTTGTTTATGCTGTAGCAAACGGAAGCGGGGCGGTCAATGGCGTTTATGTTGTGAACAGCTTTTCGGGCGGGGATATTACCGACTATGGCGCCTATACCGAGGTCAAAATGCTGACTTCTGAAACGCCGATCATAAAAAGCGACGATACGATCACTTTTTCCGATCAGGCGGAAAAAGTATATTACGAAGGGATCATGGATGCGTCCACGCCCATTCCCTGGAATATTTCGATTCGATATTTTTTGGACGGAAAAGAATATTCCCCCAAAGAAATTGCGGGAAAAAGCGGAAAGCTTGAGATACGATTCCAAATCACCAAAAACGAAGCGTGCAAAGAATCCTTCTTTGAGGATTACGCATTGCAGGCAACCTTCCTGCTGGATACAAACAAGTGTACGAATATTGCAGCGAAAGAAGCAACGATTGCGAACGTGGGAAACGATAAGCAGCTTGCATATACGATCCTGCCCGGAAAAGGGACCGACACGGTGATCACCGCGGATGTGAAGGATTTTGAAATGGACGCCGTAACGATCAATGGCATCAGGTTGAATCTGGATGTCGATATTGACGATCAGGAATTGATGGATAAAGTAGGCAAATTGATTGATGCCACCGTTCAGATTGATGACGGCGCAATTTCTCTCATGAAAGGGACACGCGAGCTCAAAAACGGCGGCTCCGGCATTTCAAGCGGCGCGGAAGCGCTAGAAGATGGGACAGATATTTTAAGTCGCGGCATATCGGATCTACAGTTGGGGATCACTTCTGTACAGGATGGCTTCCATCAGTTGAACACGCGATCAGACACATTGCTTGACGGTTCTTCTCAAATCAAGAAGGCGCTGTCGCAAATACAGGGGGCGCTGCAATCCATCTCTGTTTCGCAGGAACAAATCACCGCGCTTGCAGAATCCTCCGCAGCGATGAAAACCGGAATCGACAATTTATCCGACGGGGCTTCCGATTTGCAGGATGCCTTAGGATACGCACAATACAAAGATGCCATGGCAGCAAACGGTCTTAATATTGATACACTTAAGACGGGAAACGCGCAGGCTGCTTCGAATCTTAAAGACCAAATCGGATCCCTGCGCTCTATGATTGATTCGCTGGATGAAACTGATCCCGCACAGGCAGCACAGGCCGAACAGCTGCGTGGTCAGATCGCCCAGCTTGAAACCGTAGTGACATTACTTCAAGGCAATAATGCGGCAATCGGTGGAACGGCAAGCTACCTGAACGGTATTTCCGGCGCGGCAGATTCGCTGCAAACCGGACTGACGGATCTACAGAAAAACTACGATTCGTTTGATGCGGTCATCTCACAGCTTTCCAAAACATTGAGCGGGGTTCTTTCCAAGCTGGCAGAACTCTCGGATGGCGTGAATCAGATCATAACAGAGTATGACAAACTCGACAGTGGTCTTCGTGTATATTTCGGCGGCGTATCACGACTTTCAGACGGATATGTACAGGTTGTGAACGGTATATCCGCTCTGTCCGCAGGAAGCAAGGAGTTGCAGGAGGGTGCCGGCACTTTGAATGCGGGTACCAAAAATCTTTATGACGGGATAATTACACTATGCGAAGGAACGTCTGCGCTTGCCGACGGCACAAGCGAGATGCGGAATCAAGTTTCGGGCATAGACACTACTACTGATGAAAAAATTAGCGAAGCGCTGTCTGCTATAGAAGGCGGCAACACAGAGATAAAATCTTTTGTATCATATAAAAATACAAACATTACTTCCGTACAATTCGCAATCAAGACGGAAGCCATCGCAGTGCAAGTGTCGGATAGTCCCGAAGCAGCGCCCGAGGAAAAAACCACTTTTTGGCAAAAATTTCTAAAACTATTTGGAATACACTGAATGATCGGAACAAAAAGCACTTCTTTTGACAGTAATTGCCCTCTTATTCACATACAGGATAATAATTGCTTTAAAAAAATGAGCCGCCTATTCGCAGTAGGCGGCTCATTTTAGTTTTACACACCGGGTTGCCGCTTTGCGGCTATCCCTGCTTTTGTTATAACCTTTATGCATAATTTTATGCAAGCGCTTTTTTGTATCGCTCTTTATTTTTTCAATATGTGCATCAAATGTGCATCATCACCTGAATTTTATCGGCAACCAAAAAGCCTCTAACCCGCACGGTTAAAGGCTTTTTGATGGTGTGCCAGAAGGGATAGCGCGCGCGTTGCGTCCCGCTTGCGCTTGCATGAACCCCCAGGGCTCCGAATCCTCCGCGCACATAAAAAAGCCATCCCACGCATTTCATGCGTAAGATGACTTTATGGTGTGCCAGAAGGGATTCGAACCCCCGACCTTTTGATTCGTAGTCAAACACT
>CAZBSH010000008.1:0-2927 GCA_964494645.1 uncultured Christensenella sp.
ACAGGTAGCGATTGGCGCAAATGAAGTTTCGCGCGGCGCACAGGCGCTGGCGCAGGGCGCAACAGAACAATCCAGCTCGGTTCAGGAGCTGTCTGCTTCTATTGCCCATGTGAATGAACAGATTCAAAGCAACGCGAAAAACGCCAAGCATACACAGGAATTGATTGAAGAGACAGCGGGTCTTGTTAGCACGTGTAACGGTCACATGGATGATATGCTTGCCTCTATGCACGACATTGATACAAGCTCTGCTGAAATCGCGAAGATTATCAAGGTGATCGACGACATTTCCTTCCAGACGAACATCCTTGCGCTTAACGCGGCGGTAGAGGCTGCGCGTGCGGGCGACGCAGGCAAAGGCTTTGCTGTTGTGGCAGATGAAGTTCGAAATCTCGCGACGAAGAGCGCGGAGGCGGCAAAAGAAACTTCGGCGTTGATCGAAGGATCTGTTGAAAAAGTGCAGATTGGTAATAAGAAAGCGATGGAAACCGCAGACGTCTTAAAGGCGGTCGTGGAGAACGCGCAGAAAATCAATGCAAACATCGAAGAAATTACAGTGGCTTCGGAGGAGCAGGCGCATTCTGTTAATGAAATAAATCTTGGCGTTGAACAGATATCCACAGTTGTGCAGACAAACTCGGCAACTGCGGAGGAGAGTGCCGCAGCGTCAGAAGAACTTTCCGGACAAGCGGATATGATGAAGCAGATGCTTGCAAGATTCCAACTCAAAAACCGTAAAGCAGACACGATTGATATGTTTGCAGTGGAAGAAAGTAGCAGTTCCCTTGACGGGTTTGATTTGTCAGGCACGGATAAGTATTAAGCTAAATTACAAATATTAAAAAATGATGATATCACCGCCTGAATCGTATATTTAGGCGGTGATACTGATGAAATGGAGTGACACTTCTGGCAGGTAGCAGCATGAACGTCAAAGATGCCGGCAAAAAGATTTTAGATGCGTGGCAAAATACAAAAAAATCACAGAAAATCCTTATTGTTGCCGTAATCGTTTTGACGATCATTGCGATCAGCGCTGTTGTCACGATGGCAAATCAGGTAGAGTACGAGGATCTTTATGTTGGTTTAAGCAACGAGCAGGCCGGAGAGGTCATTACACAGCTTGAAAAAGATGGTATTGACGTACAATCTTATTCGAATGGGGTGTTGCGCGTCCCTAAGGGACAGGCAAATGAATTGCGCTATAAGCTTCAGGCACAGGGAATACCGGCGGGCGATTCGCTTGATTTTAATATTTATTCAGAAAATGCTTCTAGCTTTGGCGCGACAGACAAAGACAAAGCATACTATGCCCAGATGCAATTGCAGCAAAATCTTGCGCAGACGGTCAACCGCATGGATAAGATCAAAAACAGTACTGTCATGTTATCGTTGGCGGAAGAAAGTAAGTTTGCGCTGTCTGATCCGGGGAAGAAGGAATCGACCGCTTCGGTCATGGTTACATTGAATCCGAATGTGGATCAGCTTTCCCAGACGGATGTGGACGCAATTCGCGCGATCGTCTCAAAGGGTGTGCCTTCGCTTACAGAGGCAAATATCGCGATTGTAGACCAGAACATGCATTCCTATGGCACAATGGGAGAAAGCACATCTGTTGGTACGGGGATGGTTGGTACGCAAATAGAACTGCAAGATCAGGTAGCGGCCAAGCTAAAACAACAGATAATCAACCTTCTGACACCGGTATTCGGTGTGGAAAATTTGTCGGCGAATGTCAATGTACAACTTGATTTTGACCGCAAAACGACAAATACGCTGACGCTGTCGCCACCCACGGGTTCGGCGGCAAATACAGGTCTTGTCACCAGCATGAAACAAACGACAGAACGTTTGCAAAATGCCGGCACAACGCCGCAGGGCGCTGTAGGTATGGATCCGAACGGCGGCGCGCCGACATATCAGGAAATCGATACAGCGGCGCAGGATGGTACCTATTATAATGTCGTGACAGACTTCAACGCAGAGTTAAACGAGATCAGCGAACAAATCGAACAGGCGCAGGGTGACATCTCTTACCTGTCGGCGGCAGTGATCGTAAATGGCGGCGAGGATTTGGCAGACGTATTGCCCGGCGTGCGTCAATTAATTGCAAATGCGATTGGCGTACCGGAAAACAGGATCACAGTATCGAGTATGCCTTTTGACGGAAATGCTGCGTATACGCAGATGATGGAAGAACAAGCGCAAAAGCTGGCAGATGCGCAACAGACCGCAATGTTGCAGTCGTTGATTTTGCCTTTGGCTATCCTCGCGGTTATTGTGATTGTGTTGTTTATATTATTAAACTCGTTCAGAAAAAATCGCAAAGCGAAGCTTGAGGAAGAACGTCGTCAGAAGGAAGAGGAAGAACGTGCTGCGCTGCGCGCTGCGGGAATTGATGTAGCTGCGGATGAGGAATTGTCCATTGAAGAATTGCTGAAAGAGAAAAACGACGATATGCTGAAGCAGGTGCAGATGTTAGTAGACAAAAACCCGGAAGTCATTGCGCAGTTGTTGCGTAACTGGTTGTCGGATGATTTTGGAGGCAGTGAATAATGGCGAGTAATCTTCTGTCGACAAAAGAAAAAGCAGCAATCCTGATGGTGGCGTTGGGAAAAGATATTTCCGCAAAGATCTATAAATATTTGAATGAGGATGAGATTGAACAGCTTACGCTTGATATTACGGGTCTAAGCTCCTTTGATAAGGATACGCGCGACGATGTCATTAGCGAATTTTATGATTTATGCGTGGCGCAGCGTTATATTTCTGAGGGAGGAATTGATTATGCCCGCGATGTGCTTGTAAATGCGGTGGGAGGAGAAAAGGCGGATGAGCTGATCGGGAAACTATCGGCAGCATTGCAGGTACGAAGTGATGAGGCCTCTATGTACAGCGCTGTGGAATATGTCAGTGCTATATAATGT
>CAZBSH010000008.1:2937-53043 GCA_964494645.1 uncultured Christensenella sp.
TGCAGGTACGACCTTTTGATTTTGTGCGAAAGGCGGACGATACCCAGGTCAGCAACTTTATACAAAACGAGCATCCGCAGACGATCGCGTTGATTCTGTCGTATTTAAAGGCAAGTAAGGCGGCGAATATTCTATCGATGCTTCCGGAGGATCTGCAGCCAAAGGTCATTGAACGCATTGCGGATATGGGTGTGGTTTCAATGGAATACATCCGTGAAGCAGAGCGGATATTGGAATACAAGATCAGCAGCATGGGTCAAGAGGAAAATACGTCGGTAGGCGGCGTAGACATGGTAGTTGAGCTGCTTGCGGCAACCGATAGAAGTACAGAAAAGAACATTATGGATGCGGTCGAGGTAGACAACCCCGAACTGGCGGACGAAATCCACAGGCGCATGTTTGTGTTTGAGGACATCGTAAAGCTCGGAGATTTGGAGCTGCAAAAGGTGCTAAAGGAAATCGACAACAATGTCCTGACTTTGGCGCTAAAGGGTGCAAGCGAGGAAATCACAAACAAGGTTTATGCAAATATTTCCAAACGCGTACACGACTTGATTGTCGAAAATATGGAATACATGGGGCCTGTACGTGTGCGTGATGTAGAGCAGGCACAGCAGACGGTTGTCAATGTAATCCGTAAACTGGAAGATGCAGGGGAGATCGAAATTTCAAGAGGTGACAGCGAAGATGAACTCATTGTTTAGGATAGATCGAAATTCGATCCGTGAAGAGCCTATGCAATCAGCGGGAGTTGCGATACTGCCGGGGCTGCACGAGGTGAGTGAAAGCAAAGAACAGCATGATGAAGATCAATGGGAAGAACCCGCGCAGATGGTGGCGGCATCCGCTGAGGAAAGGCTGGATGCAAAGCTGGCAGAAAAAGTACGCGAGCTGAATGAGTTGCAACAGCGAATTGAACAGGCACAAGAACAAGCACAAAAAATAACGGAAATGGCGACCGAGGAAGCTGAGAAGATACGCGAAGAAGCAAGAGAAACAGGATATGAGCAGGGAATAAGACAGGTACAAGAGGAATATGAACAGGAAGTAAAACAACAGCGCGATCAGACCAAGCGGTTGATAGAGTCGCTCAAAGCAAGAACAGATGAGGCATATGAACAGATTGAAGAAGGTGTGTTGGATTTCTCTTTGTATTTGGCTGAAGTGATCATAAAAAGAGAGCTTGATCGTGATGATACGATATTTTTGGATATTGTCCGCGATACATTGGATCAAGTAAAAAATCAAAATGAGATCGTTTTACGGCTCAATTCGGAAGACTATGACAAATTTTTCTCGGATGGAGAGGATGAATTTGTCGGATTGCTCAGGAGCTCCGGAGTTGAGATCAGAAAAGATATGGCAGTCCAACGTGGAGAATGTGCAGTGGAGACAGAATATGGGACGCTTCGTTCAGGGATCAGGACGCAGCTTAAGCGTATGGAATATGCGCTGCGTGATATGGAATAATAATGGAATTAGAAAATAAGATATCCCGTTTCAAAGAGGTTATAGCACACGGGAATTTTATGGAAATGAGCGGCGTCGTAAAAAAGGTCGTCGGCATGACCGTAGAATCAAAAGGACCGCTTGTGAAAATGGGAGATATTTGCAAAATATATCCGCATGGTGTGGAAGAAGCCGTATTGGCTGAGGTTGTGGGATTTCGCGACCAGAGCGTTATATTGATGCCCTTTGGCGACGTTTCCGGGATTGGTGCGGGAAACCGCGTTGTTGCCACAGGCGTGGAATATAAAGTGCCGGTGGGCAGCAACTTGCGTGGTCGGGTGCTGGATGCGCTTGGGCGACCGATGGACAATAAAGGTCCGATCGAAGCGGAAAATCACTATCCGATTGAGAATATGCCGCCTAATCCGCTGGATAGAGTGCGCATTAAAGAACCCCTTCCGCTTGGAGTACGGGCGATTGATGCGATGCTCACAATAGGCAAGGGACAAAGGATCGGCATTTTTGCCGGGAGTGGCGTAGGAAAAAGCACACTGCTTGGAATGATTGCGCGTCATGCGAGCGCAGACATCAATGTGATTACTCTGGTAGGGGAACGTGGCAGGGAAGTGCTCGATTTTATGGAAAAGGATCTTCAGGAGGAAGGGCTAAAAAAATCAGTGCTGGTAGTTGCAACATCAGACCAGCCTGCGCTGCTTCGACTGAAGTCTGCAATGGTTGGTACTGCGATCGCGGAATATTACCGCGACATGGGATATAATGTGATGCTGATGATGGATTCGCTGACACGTTTTGCAATGGCGCAGCGCGAGATTGGTATGACAGTAGGGGAACCGCCCGTTTCAAGAGGGTTTCCGCCATCGGTGTATTCTAAGCTGCCAAAACTATTGGAGCGCTCGGGGACGTCTAAGAAGGGAAGTATCACCGGTATATATACTGTGTTGGTAGAAGGCGATGACATGAATGAGCCGATAGCAGATACAGTGCGGGGGATATTGGATGGACATTTTGTGTTATCCAGGCAGCTTGCGAACAATAACCAATACCCGGCGATTGATGTACTTGCGAGTGTCAGCAGGTTGATGGTAGATATCGTCAGTAAGGAGCACGCTGAAATGGCAAATTACATCAGAAATATGATGACGGAATATAACAGCGTACAGGATTTAATCAGTATTGGAGCGTATAAGCAGGGGGCAAATGCAAAGACAGATATGG
The DNA here is from genome assembly GCA_964494645.1 of uncultured Christensenella sp. Taxonomy (GTDB): domain Bacteria; phylum Bacillota; class Clostridia; order Christensenellales; family Christensenellaceae; genus Christensenella. Next base: position 5,623 of record CAZBSH010000008.1, read on the forward strand.
CAATTAGCCTGCATGAGCCGATCTTGCAGCTTTTGAAGCAGGATATCGGAGAGGAAGCGACGTTTGAACAAATGCTCAATATGATGGGTGTCATCACAAGGAACATGGCGTAGGACGATGAAAAAATTCAAGTTCACTCTGTATAAGCTTTACGAGGTAAAGGAATCCGACGAAAAGCAAAAGCGTGCAGAGCTCAAACAACTGAATAGGGATTTGCAAGCGTATCAAAAACAGAGACAGGCGAATCAAACGCTGTTTGACAGGCAATACAGCGATTACGAGAGAAAATGCCGTCAAGGAACAACGATGCGTGAAGTCAAGCAGTGCGGCGAATTCTTACAATATTTGGAAAAGGAAATAAGGGTGCAGAACACTGTGATTGCTGCGTGCGAAAACAGCATTGCGCAGTGCAGAAGTGAGCTTTTAAAAATAATCAATGAAAAAAATGTCCTTGACAGAATGCGTGCAGAGCAATATCAGGCGTATTTAAAGGAAATACAAAAGGACGAGGATAAGCAGATAGAAGATTTTATGCAGGCGAGGGTTTAACGCCGGCATATACCGGGAGAGACTAAAGTGGCAAACGTACAGGAAGCAGCCGATGTCAAACAGGCGGCTAAAAAGACAGACGGGAAACCGAAAAAGAAAATCAACGGGAAAGCCATTGTGGTGATTATTTTTGTCATTCTGATCGCGGGAGCCTTTTCGTTTTACTACTTCAACCTGCTGGGGACGCGTGATATGGTAATTGGCTATTTTGTCGGGCAGGATAAGACGTATCAGGCCACGATCGAAAATTACAATGCGCAGGCGGAAGCGCATAAACAAAAACAGCAGGAACTCGAAACACAACAACAGGCGCTTGCAAAAAAAGAACAGGAGCTGAAAGATAGAGAAACGGCTCTGTCGCAAAAAGAGACAACTACTGCAGCTGCGACAGGATCGCAAGATCCAACTGCTGCGGCCGCGGTATTTGGAAATATGGATCAGGCAGCCGCGGCAAAGATATTTGATAATACGGCAAGCGATACGTGGATCGCAGCGGTATTGATGGCGATGGACGAAAAAAAAGCCGCAGGAATATTGGGAGCGATGGACGCGGCAAAAGCTGCGTCGGTTGCAAAATATATTTTATGATTTTCTCCCTGTGAGGGTTGAAAATAAAATGTAACAGAAAGGAGGTGAGAGAATAAATGACGGTAAACAATATCACGGATATCGCGGCAAGACCACCAACCAAAAACGATCAACCACAAGTGACGGGTGAACAAGGCTTTTCTGCTGAACTTGAACGTGCGGAAGAACAACAGAGTACCGTGAAAAAACCGGACAAACAGGAAAACATCACAGAGGTCAATGAGCCAAAGGATGAACAACAGGTACAGCCGGAAGAAGATGTGAAACCGACAGAAAGTGTGTCGGCAACGGGTGTCCCAATTCCGATCATACCGGTTATCGAGCAAATGCCTGTATCGAGTACAGAAACAGAAATTGCTGAGAACACTGTACCGACGGATATGGATATTCTGCCGGAGCAAGTGATCGAGAAAAGCGACGTCACAGCAAAGAAAAACAATTTAGTTTTACCAAAAGAGACGCAGATTACGCCGGATAATAAGCAGAACGCGACCGTTTCGATAGCAGAGGAGGAACCTGATTTTGCAAAGCAGGTCATGAAAGAAGCGAACGCGATCTTGGAAAAGCAAACGATTGCTGATGCGAAAAGTTCGTCCATAACGGATGAAAAGGTGCAAACGGTCATTGCAGAGCATGAGGCATCGAATCCAAAGGATTCTACGCAAAAGGATTCCAAGGGCTCGACGCAGTCGCATACTGCTTTTACAGCTAATGTTGCGGAAAACGGTCGGGTGGATATCAAAACCGCTGGGGCACAAATGCCCGAGCCGACAGTGCAAACGGACGAAAAACCGAGTCTGTTGACAAAGCTTGTGGATCAGGTGAGGAGCACGGTAAGCACGGAAAAAACGGAGTTTTTCCTGCAATTGAAGCCGGAGCACCTGGGAGGACTTTCAATCATGCTGTCTGCGGAAGAAAAGGGTATGGTTGCAAGGCTGGCAACATCCAGCAGAGATGTGCAAAATGTTTTGCAAAGCGATATGGCGCAGCTACAGGCCGCGCTTCGCGAGAAAGGCATCAATGTAGTTCATATGGAAGTGATCTACGACCAAGGCGCTGGTTCTACCGCAAAGGATCACTCAGGCGGAAGGCAACAGCAATTTGGACAAACCGGTAACGGTCAAGGAAGAATACCGGAAAATTTGGAAGGCGCAACAGCGTATTATGATACGATTTCATATTACGAAGCGCTAGCAGAGCAGGGAGGTTCTGTGGAGTTCAGTGCCTAACAGGCACGAGGCAGCACAGAAAGGAAAAACAACATGGCATCAAACACAATCAGTCCGACAACGGGTGGAATTACGCCTACGCCGGATGCAAAACGGGCGCCCAAGCAGGATCTTGGAAAAAATGAATTTTTGCAGATTCTATCGGTACAGCTCTCAAATCAGGATCCGCTCCAGCCGATGCAGGATACGGATTTTATTGCGCAGATGGCGCAGTTCTCGTCCTTAGAACAAATGTCAGAGCTTAATAACTCGTTTAGTTCTTCTCAGGCGTATTCTCTTGTGGGAAAAGACGTCGTTGGAGCTGTAAAGGACGAGAATGGTCTGACAACGCACATACTCGGAAGAGTGACGGGGGTAGTCCGGCAGGGAGGCATGGACTATTTACAGGTAGGCGGTTATTATTTGCCGCTTAGCTCGGTATCGGAAATTTACGATACGGGTATTGATGCGAACACAATGATCTCGCAATCCGCTAATCTGGTTGGAAAGACCGTAACGGCATCCGTTCCGGAGCAGGTGAAGGACGACGCGACAGGTACAACAAGCCTGAAGAACGTCGAATACAGCGGAGAGGTCGAGGCGATCCTTGTCAAAGACGGAACGGTTTACGCGAAGTTAAAGGACACGGATACGATGAAGGGCAAGGAAGTCCCTGTTTCGTATATCACAAAGATCAGCTAAGGATAGCGGTGATATATGGGAGTAGGCAGGTTACTCATTATTTGCAATGACAGCAGGGATGATAATGACGGTAACAACAAACATTGAGATAGATAACATATAGGAGGCCACTCATCATGATGAGAGCACTTTTTTCGGGCGTTACGGGGCTTCGTACCCACCAAACCCGAATGGACGTAATCGGTAACAATATTTCTAACGTAAACACGCTGGGCTTTAAGAAAAGCGCCGCGAACTTTTCGGATCTTTATAGTGAAACGGTATCTCCGGCATCTGCACCGTCAGGCAATCAGGGCGGTATCAATGCCAGACAGATCGGTTTGGGTGTAACATGCAATTCAATCGTGATCAAACATACGCCGGGCACAGCACAGTATACGGGCAATACGCTTGACCTTGCAATCAGCGGGGATGGATTCTTCACGGTACGCACCGCCGAGGGCGAACGCTACACGCGCGCTGGAAATCTTTCGGTTTCCTCAAACGGCAGCCTTGTAAATCCGAACGGTTATTTTGTACAATGTTTCAACGCGCTTTATAAGCCGGGTGACGCAGGCGCTGTTTCGGGTTCGTCCGGCGTAACAAATGCGACTGCGACAGGTTTCAATTCTTATACATTTGCTCCGAACAATGCTGCGATTACGACAGCTGCTTCGGGTACATACACCTTTGATATCAACAAAAACAACAAAGTAAATATGTATAAGAACGGCATCCTGATACAGGAAGACATCGATATCACAACAGCCGATGGCGCGACGGTCATCAATGCGGCAAACGGCTTCCAGCCGAATAAGAACTATAAGGTATCGACGAACCTCGGAGATGTTACATTTACAACGAGTTCGCATACGCTTACCGGTCTGAAGGGACTCACGAATGCGAGCGGAACCGGCTTTGAAAACGTGACATTCACGGCAGACAACACAAACATCCCAACGGCAGACAAGGGCGGTTATTCCTTTAAGGTCAATGCAACGGATCCTTCCAAGATTGATCTGTTAAAGGATGGAACGCCCATTGAAACGATTGATATCAAGGATTCCGCAAATGCGAACATCACGACCTTTACGGCCGGTGAAACGTATACGGTTAAAACCGCAACGCTGGGCTCGTTGACGTTTAAAGCGACGAATGATGTCGATACGACAACGCTGGCGGACGGAGCGGCTCAATTGAGCGCGATCCTCAGCAACGGATCGTTTTCTGTAACCGGTCCTGCTACCGAAGGGGTTGCGGGCTTTGGTACAGCGATCAGCAACCTCATTACGTTGATGCAAAATGCCACGATTTCTATTTCGAACAATGACGCGTTTATTGCGGGCAATATGATTGGCGATATGATCATTGATCAAGATGCGTACGAAAATATCACGATCAATGAAGAGGGCGCTGTCATTGCGCAACTCAAGCGCGCGGGCATTCCTCCGGGAATCCCGGGAGCGATGGAAATGGCAAAGGGCGACAAAGTGGTACTTGGGTATGTTGCGCTTGCTAACTTTACCAATACGGAAGGTCTTGAAAAGGTAGCGTCGAATATGTATGCGGCGACTGCCAACTCCGGACGTGTAACGCATAACCTCGCCGGCGGCGGTGGTACGGGTAAAATTACGCCTTCATCGCTGGAAATGTCAAACGTTGATCTATCTGAGGAAATGGTCAATATGATTACGACGCAAAGAGGTTTTCAGGCAAACTCGAGAATCATTACAACAACAGATTCAATGCTTGAGGAATTGATCAATCTGAAACGCTAAAGATAAAGGGGAACGGGAATGATTGAGGTATCCAAGATCAGCGGCGAAACGTGTATTATCAACGCGGAAGCAATCGACCTGATTGAGGTTATCCCGGATACTATGTTGGTTCTGGCATCAGGAAAAAAAATCCTGGTGCTGGACCATCCATCCGAGATTATCGAAAAAATCGTCGCATATAAGCAAAAGATCTATTTGGGTCTTCCACAGGTTCTGAAAAAGAGCATCGAAGACAAAGTGCAGCAAGTGGAGGAATAATTTTGGCAAGAGGTGAAAGAATTTGAACAAAGCAGCCATTTCGGGTATTATATTCGGCGTCATAATCGTATGCCTTGGTATTGTTACCGGCGAAGGCGGAGATATTATGAATTTCGTAGATCCTGGTTCGCTTATGATTGTATTGGGTGGTACGATTGGCGCGGTGCTGGCTTCTTATCCGATGGAAGACATCAAAAAGATACCTGCGCTCCTAAAACTAGCTTTTAAAAGCGGTAATATGAACTATATGAAGCAGGTAAACGAAATTGTAAAGATGGCGGATATTGCAAGAAAAAAGGGTATTCTTGCGCTGGAGGAAAAGCTTGATTCCATTGAAGATTCGTTTATCAAAAACGGCGTTATGCTCATCATGGATGGTACAGATCCGGAGCTTGTTAAGAGTATGCTCGAGACACAGTCTTATTTTACAGATGAGAGGCATGCAAAGTATATTACGATATTTGAGACGGCATCGGCATGTTCTCCGGCGTTTGGCATGATCGGTACGTTGATTGGTCTTATCAACATGTTAAAAAATCTTTCCGGTGATATGAGCACGATTGGACCGGCAATGTCTCTTGCGCTTATCACGACGTTTTACGGCGTTATGTTTGCAAACCTTATCTTTAACCCGATTGCATCGCAATTGCGCTTGCGCAACGCAGAAGAGCAGCTTTGTAAGGATATCATCATAGAAGGCATTTTGTCGATACAAGATGGTGAAAATCCGCGTGTGATTGAAGACAAGTTAAAATCCTTTATCGCGGATATGGATCTGAAAAAGATGGATACACAGGAGGCAGACGAAGAAGAGCCGGAAGGAGCGCCGGTTAATGAGTGACAAAAGGCAGAAAAAGAAGCGCGAGAGTAAAGGCGCTTATTGGATGGATACCTATGGCGATATGGTCACTCTGCTTCTTACATTTTTCATTATGCTGTTTGCGTCATCACAGATGAATGAAGCAAAATGGATGCAGATTGTTGCGTCATTTCGGGGGGAGCCGGTTGGCGCGATCGTGGATCCGATCGATCCGCTGAATCCTACGCAGGGGTTTACTTCATCAGATTATATCCCAAAGCCGCAACCGCGCGATAAGGCGAACGACGTAACAAACGCACAAGCACAGAAGTCACAAGAAGATTTTGACAAGTTATATGAACAACTGAAACAATATTCGGATGACAAAGATCTTGGTGCAGCGTTGATTATCGAAAAGACAGGAGAAACAATCTTTGTGACCATACAGGATGTTGTCTTGTTTGATTCAGGGCGGGCGAGTATTCGCGAAGATGCGAAACAGATACTGATTGATCTTGGAAATATGTTTGCAGCTGCGTGGGAAAGCGTAAAAATTCTTGAGATAGAGGGGCATACGGACAGTGACCCGATTAAAAATGCCCAGTTTATCAATAATCGTGATCTTTCCAGCAAGCGTGCGCTTTCGGTGTTGCTCTTTATGCAGGAAAACACACCGATACCGCTTGATGTAGAAGCGGGAGCCGACCGGATCAAGGCTACCGGTTTTGGAGAAACACAGCCGATTGCTTCAAACGATACGGCGGAAGGCAAACAAAAAAACCGAAGAGTGGAATTCAAGCTTCAAAGTTATTACGAAGGGTAAGGAACAATCAACATGAAGAAAAAACTACCAATCATTATTATCGTCATTGCTGTTATCGTAGCTTTCAGCGTTTACTTTTTTGTGATCAAGCCGGGGAATGATACGGAAAAAACGCAGCAGACGCAGTTAGAAGAAATGTATTATTATATTCCGGGAGATTATTTTGTGACGAATGTCAAGGACAGCCCGTCTCTTTGCAAAACGAGTGTTTCCCTTGCCCTCACCGGAGGAGATAAAACGCCTTTTCTGGAAACGAGCAATGCGATTGTAAGAAACGCAATCGTGAAGGTGCTTATCAATCACACGGAAGAGGAGCTGCGGGATCCCGGTTCGATTGCTATGTTGGAGGGAGAAATGAAATCAGCCATCACAAGCGCTTTGCAGCTTGAGAATGAACTCCAAAATGTATACATCAGTGATTTTGTGATTCAGTAAAGCTACTTCAGGAGGAAATCTTTTGTCTGATATTTTATCGCAAAATGAAATCGACGAGTTATTGAACGCGCTTAGCGCGGGCGAAGATATCTCGATGAGTAAAGATGATCAGGACGCCGGTATGGGTAATGGTCTCCGTATTTATGATTTCAGAACTGCCAATAAATTTTATAAAGAACAGATGCGTACGTTGAACGTTGTATTTGACAGTTTCTCGTATTTGTTAACCAATAAACTGACAGGATTATTGCACACGGTTTGTTCGGTAGATGTGATATCAGTGGAGGAACAAAGCTTTGGGGAATTCAACAATTCGCTTCCTTCCCCTGTTGTTCTTGGTGTGATCGATATGGAACCGTTCCAAGGATCTCTTTTGATGGAGATGTCATCGACATTAGTATATGCTCTTATTAGTAGGTTATTCGGAGGCGCGGCGGATTATTCGCAGAATGAAAAGTCGTTTACGGAAATCGAAATGTCCATTATCAACAATATTATGCATCAGATGATGGGCGTTCTAAAGGAAGCATGGGGAAAGATCGTGGATGTGTCTCCGACAATCAAAGCAATCGAAAGCAGTTCTCAGTTTACGCAGATTGTCGCGATGAACGAACCTGCGGCCATCATTACGATGAACGCGAAGCTCGACGGAATAGAGGGCATTATTGCGGTTTGTATCCCGCATTATGCAATACAGCCTGTTGCAAAACAGATGAGTACAGCCAATTGGACTCTGGCGCAAGCAGCAAATCCGAAAAAATCAAAAGGTGGCGCACAGGAAAAAACGATCGAAGAACAGTTAAAAAACACATATGTCACCTTGGAGGCAACATTCAACGATACGGAAGCGCAGCTTGGTGAAATATTGCGTATGCAGGTGGGTGATTGTATTGTTCTAAATCATCCGATCAGGGAGTGCATCAACCTGAAAGTCGAGTCGATTCCAAAATTCAAAGGAATTGTCGGAACGGACAACCATAAATATGCGGTGCAAATAGCGAAGATAATCAAGGAGAAGGAAAACATTGAGTAACGAAGTTTTATCCCAAAATGAAATTGAAAAGATGCTGACGGATGTGGGACAAATCGAAGATACGGGCGACGGTGTTTCCATGTCGCTTGATACGTATTTGACAGGGGACGAGCAGGACCTTTTGGGAGAGATCGGCAATATATGTATGGGAACCTCTGCTACGACCATGAGTACACTCCTTGGCAGGAAGGTTACCATTACTACGCCTACTCTTACGTTGCATACGATACAATCTTTGGCGGAGGAATATCCGGCGCCGCTTGTTGTTTCAGAAATCAAGTATGTAGCAGGGCTGGAGGGAGACAATCTTCTGATTTTGCAAGAGTACGATGTTGCGCGCATTACAAATCTTATGCTCGGAGACGAGGGTGAAGTTGACAAGGATAATATTGAACTGAATGAAATACATATGAGCGCGATCGGTGAGGTCATGAACCAAATGGTTGGCTCGTCGGCGACCGCGCTTGCGGATATATTACATCGAAGGGTTGATATTTCTACGCCGCGTACGCAGCACATTAAGATAGAAAAAGACAATCTTGCAGAGGGATTTTCAAACAAGGAAGAGCCGATTGTTAAAATCAGTTTTAATATGGATATTGAGGGATTACTGACAAGCGACATTATGCAAGTGCTTACGGTATCTTTTGCGAAATCCCTTGCAGGAACCATATGGGAAAACATGCAGGTGGACACCGGGATGGTAGAAGCCGCACCTGAGCAACAGAACACGATGGAAACCTCCGCGCCGGCAGCGTTGCCGGAACAAGCAGCTGTGTCGCAAGCTGCTCCTGTGATGCGACAAGAAAACGTCGCGCATACACAGCAGCAGGTCATCCATGAACAGCAGAATGTGTGTGTACAAGAGCCGCAGTTCCCAAGTTTTAATAATGTGAGTGGCAATAAACCCATACCGGCGCTTGAAAATATTGCGATGATTCTTGATGTTCCGATGAATGTTACGGTAGAACTCGGAAAGGCGAAAAAGAAAATCAAGGATATTTTAGATCTCTCTACAGGATCGGTTGTCGTACTGGATCGTCCGGCGGGTGAGACAGTGGATATTCTTGTCAACGGAAAATGCATTGGCAAGGGTGAAGTCGTAGTGATCGACGACAATTACGGCATTCGCGTCACAGAAATCAGCATGCCCGATGACGCAAGTCAGTTGCTTGTGGGACGAGGGTGAGGGCTAGTATATGAACACAACTGGAAATGGTCAGCCGATCAAGCTGCTGATCGTAGACGATTCCGCATTCTATCGTCAGGCGATCGCCAATGCATTTGCCAATCATCCGAGAATCAAGGTGGTTGGAAAGGCGTGTGATGCGTTTGAAGCACGTGATAAAATATTGGAGTTAAATCCGGATGTCATGACGCTGGATGTGGAAATGCCGCGGATGAGTGGTATTGAGTTTTTACGCATATTGATGCCACAGCGCCCAATGCGAGTTGTTGTAGCGAGCTCTCTTAACGGCATTGTGTTTGAGGCGATGCATGCCGGGGCGGTAGACTTTGTGGAAAAACCTTCTACTGCGGGAGCACAGCAAATGAATGCATTCTCGCGCGAAATTGTGGAGAAGGTAGGTATTGCTGCGAACGCAACGCTGCAACGGCAGCCGGGTACGCGTATCAGTCAACAACCGGCAGCGACTGAAGATGAACATTTTGGAAAGGGGCTTATTGCTCTCGGTGCGTCGACGGGCGGAACGGAAGCGACAAGCGTGATCTTAAAAAAATTACCGCGCAATATTCCGGGAATGGTGATAACGCAGCATATGCCGCCGGTGTTTACAAAGCTATACGCACAAAGATTAGACAAGGAATGCTTAGTCACGGTGAGTGAAGCGTGTGACATGGATATTGTGCGACAGGGTCATGTGTATATTGCGCCGGGAGACCAGCACCTGACGGTGGAGAAAAAAGGAAACGATGTGATGATCCGACTGAAGCAAGGTGAGAAGGTGAATGGACATTGTCCATCTGTCGACGTGATGTTTCAGTCGGTTGCGAAGATTGCCGATGCGAACACGATCGGGATCATCCTGACCGGAATGGGCGCGGACGGCGCACAGGGATTGCTTGAAATGAAAGAAAAAGGCGCATATACGATCGGGCAAAACGAAGCAACCTGCGTTGTTTATGGAATGCCGATGGTTGCGCAAAAGTTAGGCGCGGTAACATTGCAAGCGCCGATAGAAAGAATTGCTGATGTGTTGGTAAGTCAGTTAAGAAAACGGAAAAATCTGCCTTAAAAGCGCAGCTTACTGTAATCGCCGTCCTTTTGGCTGATGAATATGAGGATCTGTGCGACAGCTTCATAAAGCCTCGGCGGGATGGCATCGCCGATGGAAAGGCGGCTTAATACATCCGCGAGCGGATCGTTTTCCACGATGGGGATATCGTGCGCTTGGGCAGTTTCGATAATTTTATCGGCAACAGCACCTAGTCCGAGCGCGGATATGATGGGTGCGTCGTCCCGCAAGGGATCATATTTCAGAGCGGCGGCGCGTTTGGTATTGTCAGATTGTTTTGGCATAATATGTACTCCGTATGATTCAATGATTGAGTTCATTATATACTACGGCGGGGATAGACCACAAGATAAAATAAACATAGTTTGTGAAACAAACAGAAAGGGAGAAGGTATGCAGCTTGGAAGTATAATCAACATCAATACGCAAGGCGCAGCAGAAAAACAATATACCGGCACCGGCTTACCTTTTTCCGATATTATGCCCGGAGAAAACGTAAAAGCCGAGGTGATAGGCGTTTCAGGCAACCGTGTCACGCTCAAAGCTGCGGACGGATCAGTAGTAGATGCGGAATTTCCGGCAGGAAACATGGTAAGAGAGGGCGATGTAGTTGAACTGACCATGGCAGACAAAGGAAGAAACACTGTATTTCTGCGTCTTAGCGCCGTTAATGGGCAGCCTGTCGCCATGGATGCGAATGATACACAGGTATTTTTGATGCGTATGGGGGTACCGCCATCAGCGTTGAATGAAAATGCCGCGCAACTGCTTGCCGGACTTCATATTAAGCCGACTCCACAGAAAATGGCAGCACTTGTTGAGATAGCATCTCGCTTTCCGGAACTTCCTTCGTCGATTGCGGCTTTTTTTGCGGACAACCAAATTCCGGCAACGCAAGAAAATGTATCGGTTATCATGAAATGGGTTGCGGATCCCGCTTCGTTGGGAAGGGATATCGATAGTTTAAAGGGAATGCTTGTTAGTGAACAAGGTGTGACAATGGAATACATCCCGGCACAAGGAAGCGTAACGTCCGAAGGGGTGAAGACCGGAGGATTGACGGCAAAATTGGAAACGCAACAATACGGACAACTTTTTGCAAAAGAGTCTCTGGAAAGTGAAGGTTCAGTGTTGCGTAATGTGGTTTCACAGGCGTCCCTTGCAGAGCTGGGATCGAAACTGGCGGGAGTTGATAAAGCCGCAGCGAGGCAGGCTATCATGATTTTTGTACAAGAGCTGGGACTGTCTGCGGAAGCGGGGAAGAACGCTGAAACAGTTTTGTTTGCCGCATATACCGCAACAAACAGTGAGATGGAACTTGAGGGACAATTGCAAACGGGACAGCCGATGATGTCTGATCAAGCATTTGAGGCGAACAAGCAACCGTCCGGACCATTGTCTGCCGAAGGCAATGCACAAATAAATATGGCTAAAACAGGCGAAGAGATCAAACAGGTACTTCATGCGCTGGAAAAGTTTTTTTCGCCGATAAAAAACGGTACGGCAAATGAAGTAAAAACGCTTGAGGAAACCGTAAAGAACCAGTTGAATCTTGCGCAGACCGTTAAAGAGGGTGTGACTCGTATCACGGGCGAGCAAAGCCCTGCCGCACAAAAAGCGACCGATTTAACGCTGCAGACACGTTTGGGTGGACAAATCGATAATTTTTATTATTGTCAGGTGCCTATTGATACATCCGGCGGCAAAAATACTGCGGAATTGTATGTTTTTGAAAAAAACCGTGGGACAACGTTGAACGAAAAAGAGAATGTTACAATACTTGTTGCGCTGGATACACAATATATGGGACGAGTAGAGACCGTATTGCGCGCGCAAAACGAACAATTATCCGTTGAGTTTCGCGTTGAAAACGGAGAGGTCGGCGACTATTTGCAGGAATCGGCGGATGCGTTTGCAGAGGAAATGTCGCAGGGTGGTTTTTCTATACAAAGCATAGATGTACGAATGATAAAAGAAGCGGTCACACCGCTGAATGCAATGGAAATATTGAATCAGGCTCCCGCGCTCGATTTGCGGGGCATTGATATAAGGATATAGGAAGGAGAGTGCAAAAATGTCGATCAACGGGATCAATAATACAATGCAAAACATGAATATACTCTCTAATGGCAACGAAACCCAAACAACGGGAAATACATTTGCGGAGCTTTTAGGAAGTTATTTATCGCTTTCCGCAGGTTCGATCGGTAATTTTTCGGATACTTCTTCCATGGGCGGAAGTTCTTATATGGATGGTCTTATGGGCATGGGCGGTACAAGTTCTATGATGGGCATGGGCGGCAGCGATAACAGCCTTATGATGATGATGCTCATGTTGCTTATGACAAATCAAGGGAAAAATGCCGCGGGTGGCGTAAATCCGCTTTCCGCTCTTTTGGGGGGAAACGGTTCAACGTCGCTGCAGCAATGCCAACACACTTATGTGGACGCATATTCGCGAACGCCGGGGGTTCCATCCGCTTCATGGCTCGTTGCAAATGCACCGCTTACCAATCATATTGGTGAGAGGAGCGCACAAACATACAGGGCTGTACTGGATCAATTTAATGTGGAGGGGAATGAACGGTACAAGGTCAATAAAAATGGCATAGGCGATACGTATTGCAATATTTACGTTTGGGATGCGTCGCGTGCGATGGGTGCGGAAATTCCGCATTATGTCGACGCGGCAGGGGTGCCGCGCGAAACAGGTGGAGCAGGGATAAAGGAGCTTGATGCGAACGCGGTGAATGACTGGCTCAATACACATGGCGCAACATACGGTTGGCGAAAAGCAACGCCGGAAGAGGCGCAGGCATACGCGAATCAGGGGATGCCTGCTGTCACCTCATGGAAAAATCCGAGCGGTCATGGTCATTTGCAAATGGTAAGTCCTTCGGAGAACGGCGGGTATGATGCGCAAAAAGGTGTTGCGATCGCACAGGCGGGACGACAGCTCATAAATTATGGATATGCCAGTGATGCGTATAGTGACAGCACATTTTCTCAAGTGGAATATTTTGTACATATATAAGCGAAATCGATAAGAGGGTTTTAATGCGTTTTTCTAAAGTTTCAGAGTGATTTCGTCGATAAAATAAATAATGGGAAATTTAGAAAGACAATGGCATGGAAAACTCGAAAGGATGTGTAAAAAATGGCAATCGGTTCTATAAACGGCTACTCTACTTCCAGGGTGACAGGTCTCAATTCGGGTCTTGATACGGAGACTCTTATTCAGCAGGCGATGAAATCGCAACAGGCAAAGCTGGATAAGATGTATCAGAGCAAGACATCGCTGGAATGGAAAAGAGATGCGTATAAGGATGTAAATAAACTAATTTCCGAGTTCAGCGACAAATATATGAGTCAGCTTAGCGCGGATAATATGTTTTCTCAAAATGTATATAAAGCCTATAAAATCAGCGTTTCGGATAAATACAGCGCATATTTTGATTTAAAGGGGACGGGAAACGCGTCAATATCACGTCATCAGATCACGAAAACAACGTTGGCGGAATATGCAACAATCAACGGTGCAAAAGCAAGAAACCGTGTGGCCGGTTTTACAGGCGTGGAAAACAATAATGCGCTTGCCGAAGTAACGGGCGGCAAAAAGCTGGCAGCGGGTAGCGCGAGTGAAAAGCTTTCCGACCTCAAATATGAGGATGGCTCAAGTGTATTTGATTTCAGCAGTGCTACAGATAATCTTTCGTTTAGCGTCAATGGAAAGTCGTTTGTTTTTTCGCAGGACGAGACGTTAAGGGATGTCATGGATAGTGTTTCGGGCAGTGTGGATGCAAAAGTGACGATGTCGCTTACCGGTGACGATCAAATCCGCTTTGAGAGCAAGGTTAAAGGTGCGGAAACAAAGCTTGCTTTTGCGAATACCGCAGGACCGGAAGTGTTTGGCAAGAATGGCGCATTCGGTATTACGGAGCTTTCAATCACACCGAAGAGCCTTATTGATACGGGAATGACTTTGCGACAGATCGCAGACGCAACAGGTCGGGACATGGACTTTGATGCGAGCGGGAATATAAGCTTTAAAATCAATGGCGCAACCTTTACTTTCAATGAAGGTGATACGCTTGAGTCGGTGATACAAAAAATAAATGATGATCCTGATGCAAAGGTTACGATATCATACAATAAGGATAAAGATATTTTCATGCTTCGCAGCGATGTCACGGGTACGGGTACAGAGGTGTCGGTCGAGAATGTGACGGGAAATTTCTTTGGGGAAAACAGTCTTACGGGGATCAAGGAAGATACGACTACAAAATATCAGACGATCAGTCGTGACACCGATACCATTGCTTCCGCCGCTTCCAAAATGGGGGTGGATTTAAAACTGGATGCAGACGGTAATTTTAACTTTAGCGTGAATGGCGAAAAGTTCTCTTTTAAGGCCTCTGATTCGCTGCAAAAGATGATCAATACTGTAAATGGAAACGAGAAAGCAAAAGCCAAACTTACCTATAGCCAGATCACTGATTCTTTTGTATTCACAAGCAGTGAAACAGGACGTGACGCAACGGTCAAGCTAGAAGGCGACGAGGGCGTATTTGGAGGTGCGGATTCTTTCTTCGGTGTCGCTGAGGGAGAAGCGCGGGGGAAAGATGCTACCATTGTGATAGATGGTGAGACCATCACAAGGTCATCCAATACGTTTACATTGGATGGGATAGAAATTACTTTGAAGGAAGCTTTTGAAGCGGACAACAACAGGGATAAGCTGGGACCGGCAAATTTCTCGGTAGAGCAAGACGTGGACTCCGTTGTAGCCAAAGTCAAACAGTTTGTGACCGACTATAATAAGCTTGTTCAATCCTTATACACGTTGACCAGCGAGGAAAAGAATTTCAGTTATTCACCGTTGACGCAGGCACAGCGCGAAGACATGTCTGAAGCGGATATCAAGAAGTGGGAAACGGAAGCGAAGAAAGGTATTTTAAGAAATGACAGTACGATCAAGGGGCTTCTTTCCGACTTGCGCCTTGACCTCTTCGAAGTAGTGGAAGGGACAGGATTATCCCCAAATGATATCGGGATTTCGTCCAGTAAATACGTAAAAGGGGAATACGGTGGACAAATTACCTTTGACGCCGATAAATTTAAAAAAGCATTGCAAAAGGATCCTGATGCGGTTGCTAATGTGATGGCAGGAACATCTAAGGCGACGCTCGATGAAACGGTTTATAAAGAATCAGGGCTGATCACCCGCTTTTTCACGGAAATGGCGGATACGAGGAATACGATCAGGGGAACAAACCTGAAAAATACGAACGACCAGATCAGCAACGCGGAAGACTCTATGACGACAATGATCGCCAGGATGTATGAGCAACAGGAACGATTATATGCACAGTTTGCACGGATGGAATCGTTGATGGCTCAGTATCAGTCGCAAAGCAATTGGCTCACACAGCAGCTGACGGGCGGCAAAGCGGCAGGATAACACGGAAAGGGGAACAAAGATGGCACTTTACGCAACTGCGAATATCCAAAATAAATATAAGCAGGATTATGTGACGACAGCAAGCCCGGTTGATCTTATCGTTATGCTTTATGAGGGCTGCATCAAACAGCTGAAGCTTGCAAAAATCCATCAGGAGGATGCGGAACCTGCAAAGATGTCTGAATGCTTTGAGCGGGCGGAAGAGATTATTCTGGAGCTTGTGGGAAGCCTCAATATGTCCATACCGATTTCCGAAAACTTGCTTGAGCTTTATGAATTCATGCTAAATGAAATCGTGCAGGCGGACTTAAATAAGGAAATCGAACGTACAGATCCTGTGATCGAAATGCTGGGAGCGTTATGCGAGGCATGGTCGGAGGTAAAGACCAGCGTTGAAGGCAGGACGTTTACGGAAAGTGAAGAGGATCATTAACCGATGACGATGCAAGATATGAACCAATTATGGGAAAAAAAAGCAGGGCTTTTGCAAGCGTTTTTAGAATTGACAAAGACGGTCTCCGATCTTTTGTGCGACGAAGGATCGGAAGACCGCTTTCAAGAAATTGAACAATGCTTAAAAAAGCGTGCGGATATTATCAGCAAAGTAACGGAAATGGGGACACTTAAGGCTGATGGTGATGCCTCTGAGGAAACGAAAAAATGGGAATGGCTGTGTAATGAACTGTTGGGGCAAATACAAGTCCTTGAAGAAGAAAACGTTGGTCATATGAACCGGATACTTGAACGTTTTCAAGAGAAAATGCGTGCGAACAGACAGGATCGGGACACGATTAATGCCTACAGCAAGCAAATGGAAAATACCACAGAAGAGGGACGGGTTCTTGATCATAGTAAATAATGGGATGCGGAGCGGGAGATGAAGGTACAAAATATTAATAACATACCGATGGACTCGCTTGCGAAAACAGCAGAAGATACCGCGGGATTTCGGGAAACAGAACTTATATTCAAGAGCAGTCTTACGACAGAATCAAAGGTGGTATATCTTCGTCATATCGAAGAGATGGTCGGCAATATAGAAAAGCAGGGAAAACGACTTGCGGAGCGTGCTGACATGGGAGAAATGCAAAAGTACAGGGAAATGATTGCCCGATTGATAAATGAAACGGTGAGTAATGGCTTTGCTTTTCACAAAGAAGGAAAGATGGGACCAAATGGACGAAGCAAAATATTTGCGATTATTCGTACAGTAAATGAGAAACTGGACACAATGACGCAAAAGGTTTTAACGGAAGAAAAAGACAACATCAGTCTTCTGGATGAAGTGGACGATATCCGCGGACTTCTGGTAGATATGTATCTGTAAAGGCGGTAGGAATGACCTTAGGCGAAAAAGAATTTTATCGAATGCGCGATTTTATGTATGGGCGGTTTGGGGTAAACCTGAGTGAAAAGCGCCTGTTGATAGAGGGACGACTCTCTAATGTGTTGGAGCGGAAAGGATTTCATTCGTTTTCGGAGTTTATCGATCATTTAGAGGCGGATAAAACGGGAGAAGATTTATCGCTGGTCGTAACACGGCTCACGACAAATTTTACTTACTTCTATCGCGAAGAGCAACATTTCGAGTATATGCAACATACAGCATTGCCTGAGCTTGTACCGCGCATACGTGATGGAAACCTTGCGATATGGAGTGCAGGCTGTTCGTCGGGTGAAGAACCTTATACAATTGCAATGGTGCTGGACGAATACTTTGCGGGCAACAAAAACGGACTTGACACGAGAGTACTTGCAACAGATATTTCTGATAAAGTTATGAATTTGGCTCAAAAAGGGGTATATCCGGAAGAACGCATGAAAAAAATGCCACAGGAATGGGCAAAACGCTATTTTAAGGCACTGGGGAATGATTCCTTTGAGATCAAGCCGAAGATCAAAAATGAGGTGATTTATCGCAAGTTTAACCTAATGGAGCCTGAGTTCCGTTTTCGGCGTAAGTTTCATATTATATTTTGCCGAAATGTCATGATTTATTTTGACCATGAAACAAGGATGCGTCTGACGAATAAGTTTTGTGACGCGTTACTGCCGGGAGGATATTTATTTGTTGGACTTTCGGAAACGCTGGGACGCGATAGCAGGAACTTTGAGTATGTGCAACCGTCCATTTATAGAAAGAAATAAGGAGGCGAATCGTGGGAATTGAAAGCGTGCAGTCACGCGTATCGCAGATACAAACAAAAATTGAAAATACGTTTGTCGCTCCTAAAACGCAGTTCAGTTCGATATTAAATGATAAAATGGGAGTGGCTGATAGTAAGCAGGGGACTACCAATGTGTCGGCAGCTGCGAATAGCATGGGTGGGACATGGCCTGCTGATTACGGAATGGCAACAACAGGAAGATATTGCAGTAAATGTGGGATACCGGAGATCGTAAACGGGTATGGCGCGTCCTATACGGCGAGTGTGGATACAAGCGATGGAATGCTCGAGAAAGCAGCTCCTTATATGGATATCATTCAGGAAGCGTCTGCCAAATATGGTATTCCCGTTAATGTAATTATGGGAGTGATAAAAGCCGAGTCGGATTTTAATCCGCAATGTCTGTCGAGCGCCGGCGCAGCCGGCATCATGCAGATCATGCCTGAAAACGCGCGGGAGTTTGGCATGACGGATATTTACGATCCTTATCAGAACATTATGTGTGGCACAGATGAGATTGCGCGTCACCTAAAGACGTATAATGGTGACCTGAAATTGGCGCTTGCAGCATACAATACAGGACCGGGCAACGTTGCAAAAAGGAATGTGACAAGTAGCAATAGTCCGGAATATCTGACAATTCCGCAATCGGTAAGAGATTATGCAGACCGTGTATTGCGGTATGCGGGGCTCACTGCGGCAGCTTAGAGGAGAAATAAGATGCAAAAAACACAATCCTATGTGGTACGGCAGCCGATACATGACGCAGATAACCATCTTTATGCCTATGAGATACTATATGTAGAAGACGATTACAGGGATAAAGGGTTATCGGCAGACACTGCGGCGGCGGCGGCGATAGAAACACTATTGATGCAGTTTGAGAACAGCGGATTTCTGGAAGGGAAACCCGTATTTGTTCATTTTACTCCGAAATTGGTTTTGCGTAATGTACCGCAAATTTTTGCGCCGGACAATCTTGTGATACAGATTGATGAAGAAATGCTTCTTGATCCGCTGGCTATGAAAATTGTCAGAAAGTATCGTGAACAAAATTACAGGATCGCGATCAAAGGATTTGAATTCAATAATCGATATATTGACGCACTTGAGCATATTGATATCATTAAAATCAATTTTGCGCATGTTGATGCCGACAAAAAAAGTATTGTTGAAATCGCGCGTGGTCTCGGTAAACAGATCGTGGCGTATAATGTGAATGATGAAAAATCTTACCATATTGCAAAACTGTGCGGAGTGAATTATATGCAGGGTTCCTATATAGGAACGCTCTTGCCGGAAAAATTACAAAAAGTACAGCATTTACAAGGTAATTTTTTCCAGTTGATGATCGCGGTAACAAAGGAAGATGTGGATTTTAACGAGATCGAAGAATTGATTTCGCGGGATGTTACACTTACGTATGCGTTGTTAAAGCTTGTAAATTCTGCTTATTTTGCATTGCGGAATACAGTGGAGTCTGTACATCAAGCATTGGTTGTATTGGGAATCGCGCAGCTTCGGCAGTGGATATACGTGCTTAGTTTACAGCCGGATACAGAAGAGATGCCCTCAGAATTTATTAAACTTTCCTTTTTGCGGGCAAACTTGTGTTCGGTGCTGTCTTCATTAGCAAAGGATATGCCGATTTCAAAATCCGAGGCATATTTGATGGGGATGTTCTCCACGTTGGGCGCTTTGCTTGATATACCGATAGAAGATGCGCTTTCAGAGCTAAACCTTTCGCCATATGTAATGGATGCGTTGTTAAAAGGAGAGGGACGCGCAGGCGTGCTTTATCATTTGGTTTTGAATTATGAAAAAGGAAATTGGATTGAAATGTCAAACAGAGCAGAGGAACTCGATATCTCTGTAGATGTGATCGCTCAGCAGTACTTTGACTGTATGGCGATGGTGGATAATATATGGAATGGGTTTTCCCAATCCAAATAGAAATTGAAGGGGGAATAGCAACATGATATATGCTTTTACGAAAGACCTCGAAACAGGGGAACCGACGGTTGATGCGCAACATAGGGAGTTATTTCGTGTGGTAAATGAATTGGAGGCCGCGTGCCATGACGGCAAGGGGCGCGCAGAAATAGAGCCTACGCTGAAGTTTTTACAGGGGTATATTACAAAACACTTTACGGATGAGCAAAAGTTGCACACAAAATATACCTATCCTGAGGCGATTCAACATAAGCAGTATCATGAGACATTTAAGACGAGTGTGAATGATATGATCGGTGAATACCGGCAAGAGGGCGCGTCCATTACACTTTTGGGAAAAATCAACTCCAAGATGGCAATGTGGCTGCTCAATCATATCAAGCGGGAAGACAAGAAGTTTGGAGAATACCTGGAAACGAAGGTCTGACCTTTGGTCACGTGGAACAATAAGAAGGGGAGACATAACATGGAATTACAAAATAAATCGAATATTCTATTGGAATCGGGAACAAATGAAATTGAAATCATGGAGTTTACGATCGCAGGGAATATTTTTGGTATCAATGTTGCCAAGATACGTGAGATCATGAATACGTCCGAAGTAAAAAAAATGCCGCATGTACATCCTGCGATTGAAGGTGTTTTCAAGCCGCGAGATATTATGATATCGGTTGTCAATCTGCCACTGTATTTGGATATGCAAAGTGGCGGTGATGATACGAAGGATTTGTTTATTGTTACAAATTTCAATAATATGCATATCGCTTTTCGGGTCAATACCGTTGTGGGGATCGATAGAATATCGTGGGCGGATATCGAGAAGCCGGACAAAACGATCTATGGAGGCGACGAGGGAATTGTAACAGGTATTACGCAGTTTGAAGGACGCTTGATCACGATTTTAGATTTTGAGAAAATCGTTGCGGATATTGCGCCTGAAACGGGGATACAAATTTCGGAAATCGATGCGCTTGGGCAACGTGCGCGCGACGAACGTCCAATCATGGTAGTGGAAGACTCAACGCTTCTCTCACATATGATACTCCAATCCTTGCATAAGGCAGGATATGTGAATACAATCAAGATGGACAACGGACAGGAGGCGTGGGATACACTTAGGCGGATCAAAAACGAATGCGACGGCGATTATCTTGCAATCCGCGAACAGGTATCCTGCATTATTACAGATATTGAGATGCCTATGATGGATGGGCACAGGTTGACAAAACTTGTGAAAGAGGACTCGATTTTAAAGAAGTTACCGCTAATTATTTTCTCCTCTCTTGTAAACGAGGAGATGCGTTTGAAGGGGAAGAGCCTTGGCGCAGATGAGCAGCTCTCTAAACCGGAGATCGGGCATTTGGTCGAAGTGATTGATCACTTGCTTAGCAGGAATGAAATAGACATGCCCGACATTCGAACTGATAGGAGGATCCAAGCATGAGTAGTATGTTTGATGGCGTAAAACCGCTTGAAAACGGGCTGGCCGCTTCATGGACACGCAATAAGACAATACTTAACAATGTTGCAAATGTTGACACGCCAAATTTTACTGCGTCCGGCGTGGAGTTTGAGGATTTATACAAAAAGGCGTTGGGAACGGAAAATGATTTTCAGTTCAAGCAGACGCGCGCGACACACAGGGCGATCGGCGCGGAAGGAAACGCAAGTGAGATAGAGGGAGTGGTTGTTCCAAAAGCGAATACCACATACCGGATGGATGGAAACAATGTAGATATCGATCAGGAAATGACGGATTTTGCAAAAAATGTAATTTATTACAATACGCTAATGCGAAAGATCAACGGGCAGTTCAATCAGCTGCGAATGGCGATCCGCGGACAGTAGCAGACAATAAAGGAGGAAAAAGGATATGGCATTTTTATCATCGCTTGATATATCCGGTTCTGCGCTTACGGCGCAGCGGCTTCGGATGGATGTAGTGGCGGAAAATGTTGCAAACATCAATACAACGAGAACAGCAGAAGGGGAACCTTACCGCAGAAGATATGTGATTTTTCAACAAAGGGAAGGCGTGGCCTTTTCGGATCAATTGAATCATTCTCTTGCGGGAACTGCGGGCTCGGGTGTACGCGTCAGCGAAATTGCGGATGACCCGTCTGAGTTTAAGTTGGATTATAATCCGTCTCATCCGGATGCGGATGAATTCGGGTATGTGCGCATGCCAAATGTTGAGCTAGCGCGTGAGATGGTGGATATGATGTCTGCTACGCGGTCTTATGAAGCAAACATCACAGTGTTGAATTCTACAAAGAGCATGGCGATGAGCGCGCTCGAAATCGGAAAGTGAGGATAAGTTTTTATTATGGCAAATATTACGTCAATCGTATCTCCGGCTGAGATATATCAAGCTGCGAAAGCACCGATGAAAAGCGGCGGAGAAGATGTGGTGCAGGGAGCGGATTTTAAGAGCATGTTAAGTGATGCTGTGAAAGAAGCGGACAATCTATCAACAGTGGCGGATCAGGGAACACAGGCGCTTCTTTCGGGAGAAACGGACAACATTGCGCAGGTTATGATCGATGGAACGAAGGCGGAGCTTTCTTTGAATATGGTGATTCAGGTTCGCAATAAAGTTTTGGACGCGTATAACGAAGTTATGCGGATGTCACTGTAAGCTATGGCGGAACAAAACAGTGTACAGCTTGCAACAGGCGTAGGGGCGACGGACGTTCTGGTAATCATCGTTTACTTGGTGATTATCATATTGGCGGCCTATTTTCTGACAAAATATATTGCAAAGCGCTCGCTGCGCAAAGGGATGAGGAATGCGCCCGGAAAACAGCGGGGAAAAGCGTCCAAAGCAGAATTTGGACATATGGTGTCCGTTGCTGACAGGATTGCGGTTGATCGCGATAAAACAATTATGGTACTCGAGTTTCATGGAAAGTATTACCTGATGAGCACATCGGCTGACAGGATCGAGTGTATCGATAAAGTGGAAGTTACGACAGAGGCAGAGGAACAGTATTCCAATCCTCCGGATGCTATGGCGACCGAAGCAAAGGAAATGTCTGATGAAGTGCCTGCGCCGGTAACGCAGGCTGTGCAGAGAGCGGACGACGAGGATACGTTCTTCAAACGATTCAAAAAATGTATTATGATCGTATTAAAGAGCTATCTGCCAAAAAGTGCCCGACAATCGCGGGATACAGAATCGTTTGATCGACAGCTGAAGGATCAGATGGGTAAAGGCAGCAAAGAGAAGAAGGACGATAAAGGATAACGCATTGAAGAAAAGACTGATATTAAAACTAATTATTATCATTGTATCGCTGCTTGCTATACTGATCGTATTTACGGGTTGTGCGGGAGCGGATACGACAACGGGTCAGGATGGTGCGGCGGCAGTAGATGAAGGAGCCGGACCACTGGCACAGCTTGTTGGCAGTCGATCGACAGGATTGCAGCTGGTAGGGTTGCTTACGATACTGAGCATTGCGCCGTCGATCTTGCTTATGGTAACGGGGTTTACACGCATCGTTATCGTACTGTCGTTCACAAGAAACGCATTGGGGCTTCAACAAATGCCGCCAAATCAGGTTTTGGTGGCTTTGGCTATTTTTCTGACCTTTTTCATTATGTCTCCTGTTTTTACGACGATCAAGACAGAAGCAATTGACCCTTATATCGCGCAAGAGATCACTTTTGATGAAGCGGTGAAGGAGGCGGAGCAACCTGTAAGAGACTTTATGCTACGCCAAACCTTTAAGGACGATCTTGGAATGTTTATGGATATTTCCAATACGGGAGATGCGGAGACGCTCGACAACGTCCCGCTTACGACGATCATACCAGCGTTTATTACAAGTGAGTTAAAACGCGGGTTTATGATAGGATTCTTTATTTATATTCCATTTATTGTGATAGACATGGTTGTTTCCAGTACTTTGATGGCTATGGGCATGATGATGCTACCGCCAATCGTAATATCCTTACCATTTAAGGTGTTACTGTTTGTATTGGTGGACGGCTGGACGCTCACTGTGCAAACGCTTATTACAACGTTCAACACGTTCACGTAGCCTGTGCCGGAGGAGTCCGGCGTTTGCGGGTGGGGAGATACTGAAATGAGGAAGTGGTTAAAATAGATCAGGCAACAATTATATCGATCATGCAGGACGCGATCAGCACAGTCCTTACGGTGTCGCTGCCGCCGATTCTGGTCGGGCTCGTAATCGGCATTATCATATCTATTTTTCAGGCGGCTACGCAGATCAACGAACAGACACTCACGTTTGTTCCAAAGATCATCGGAATATTGGTCGCCCTGTTGATTTTTGGAGGGATGATGCTCAATAACCTGACAGAATTTGCGACGCGTATCTATGAATACGCCGCAATGGTTTCTTAGAAAGTATTCGGAGATGGTAGATTTTTTTTCGTCATTCCTGAATAATTGGGAATTTTTCCTGTTGCTGTTTTTGCGGGTGTCGGGGCTGATTTTCCCTTCGCCGATCTTTGGCAGAACAAACGTTCCTAACATCGTAAAAATTGGCTATTGTGCCTGTATTGCAATGATGTTCTTTATGTCAGCGCCGCAAATAGCGGAGCAAATGCAAGCGTTTGATTACGGCGGGGATATTTTGCTCTATATCCTGTTATGCGCTAAGGAACTTTTGTTTGGTATGGTGCTCGGCTATGTGTTGAATTTGTTTTTTCAGCTGACTTTTACGGCCGGGCAGATGATAGACATGCAGATGGGCTTTGGCTTGGTCAATGTGTTCGATGTCCAGAGTAACCTGAGCATTCCGATGATCGGGAATTTTTTGAATCTACTGATGCTTATCGTATTTTTCGCTGTGCGCGGGTACGAACGGCTTATCAGGATCATGGCTTTATCCATCGAGAAAATCCCCATCGGCGCTGCCACTTTCAATCCTGATATCGGATGGGTGGCACTTGAATTGTTTGTACAGGCTTTCATGTTGGCAGTCATTATTGCAATGCCGATCATTGCGTCAGGATTGCTTGGTGAGGCGTGCTTCGGTATCATGATGCGCATGGTTCCGCAGATGAACGCATTTTCGATTGGGATACCAATCAAGGTCATACTGGGATTTCTGGTGCTGTTTGCGGTGATCCCGGTGTACGTGGCGTTTATGCCGCAGGTTTTTGATCAGATGTATGCGGGGCTTGAGAAAATGTTTGCGACACTGACAGGATAGGAAGTACGAATGGCTGATAACAACAGTACAGGCGAAAAAACCGAAAGCGCTACCCCGAAACGAAGGCAGGACGCACGGGAACGCGGGCAAGTGCTTAAAAGCAACGAGCTTGTGATGACGGGAAGCCTGCTGATCATGTTTGGAGCATTAAGGGCGCTGACGCCTGTGATCGCAAAGAACTTGATTGATTTTTCCGGAAGTTTTTTGTCAGGACAGCACATGCCGATGGAATATTTGACGACGAGCAACGTCGGTCCCGTTATGCAGGAAATGGTCGTGGGCTTTTTACAGATCATGTTACCCATTCTTGTAGTCGCAGTGATTGCGGCGGTGGTCGTCAACATCATACAGACAGGCTTTTTGTTCAGCACAAAGGCGCTGGAGCCAAAAATGAGCCGACTTAGTATGATTGAAGGATTCAAGAGGATTTTTTCGGGACGTACGGTTTTTGAATTATTAAAAGCTGTACTGAAAATTGCGGTGATCGGGATTGTTATATACCTTGAGATAGAGGCGAATCTTCCGGCCTTTTCTATGATGCTTGGTGACGGGTTAACCGCTGCTATCCTGCAAATTGCTGAGATGATCTTCAATGCAGGATTCAAAATATTGCTGTTTCTTGCCGCTATTGCATTTTTAGACTATATGTTTCAGAGGCGGAAATTTGAGAAGGATCTGATGATGACAAAATATGAGGTCCGCATGGAGATGAAGCAGCAGGAAGGCGACCCGCAGATCAAGGGTAAAATTCGTCAGAAGCAGCGTCAAATGGCAATGATGCGTATGATGCAGAGCGTACCTGATGCGGATGTTGTTATCACGAACCCGACCCAGTACGCGATTGCGCTCAAATATGATGAAGAGCTTGGAAATGCACCGTTGGTGCTTGCAAAGGGGAAGGATCATACTGCCGCGCGGATCAAAGAGATCGCTGTGGAACATTCCATAGAATTGGTGGAAAATAAGCCGCTTGCGCGCAGCTTGTATGTGATGTGTGACGTTGGGGATCAGATTCCCGTTGAAATGTACCAGATGGTTGCGGAGATATTAGCGCAGGTATACAAAAAGAAACATGGCAGATAATAAATATGATGTGGTTTTAAAGAGGAGTAACGGATGAAAATTAAGGACGCGGCAATCGCAGTAGTTGTACTGCTGGTAGTGCTGTTGATTATATTGCCCTTGCCGCCGGTATTGCTGGATGTTTTTCTGGTAATCAATATTGCAACATCTCTGATGGTATTGCTGATGACGCTCTATGTGCGCGAAGCACTTGAGTTTGCGGCATTTCCGCCGCTGTTGTTGATTTTAACATTGTTCCGATTAGGGCTGAATATTGCGTCAACGCGTTTGATCCTCGGAAACGGCGGGCATGCGGGCAGCGTGATTGAGGCATTCGGAAGCTTTGCGACAGGCGGCAACCTGGTCGTCGGCATTATTATATTCTTGATTATTGTCGTCATCCAGTTTGTTGTTATTACAAAAGGTGCGGAGCGTGTTGCGGAAGTGTCTGCACGCTTCACGCTGGATGCGATGCCGGGCAAACAAATGGCTATTGATGCGGACTTGAATTCAGGACTCATTAATGAGGAACAAGCAAAAGAACGACGGGAAAAAATTGCGCGCGAGGCGGATTTTTACGGCTCTATGGACGGTTCAAGTAAGTTTGTTAAAGGAGATGCTGTCGTTGGCATACTGATCGTAGTTATCAACATCGTTGGCGGACTTATCACCGGGGCAATGTCAGGAGAAGGCGTCCCCTTTGACGAGATTTTGCAGACCTATACGATCGCTACAATTGGAGACGGGTTGGTGAGCCAGATTCCGGCTCTTATGATATCTACGGCGACAGGTATCATTGTAACGCGCGCAGCTTCAAATGATAACCTTGGGCGAGATATCATCAACCAACTGACAAGTCAACCGTATGTGTTTATTATGCTGGGGGTTATGCTCGTGGTCATCAGTTTGATTCCCGGATTACCAAAACTCCCGATATATATTATAGCCGGGTTGTTCCTGACTGTAGGGATTGTTTTGCTGCGGGCAAAGAAGAAACCGGAAAAGGCTACGGTCGAAGAAGACAAGGCGCTTGAGGCAGCGAAAGAAAAGCGCAAACCGGAGAATGTAACATCGCTTTTGCAGGTCGAATTGATCGGTATTGAATTGGGATACGGGCTTGTGCCGCTCGTTGATACAAGCCAAGGTGGAGACCTGCTGGAGCGTGTTGTAATGATCCGCAGGCAGTGCGCCATAGATTTAGGGATTATTGTACCGGTGATACGTATTCGTGATAATATACAGTTAGGTACGAATGCATATGTGATCAAAATAAAAGGTGTAGAAGTTGCAAAGGGCGAAGTTATGTTAGACCATGTCCTTGCGCTCAGTACAAGCGATGTAAAAGGAAAGTTGCAAGGGATCGAGACAATAGAACCGACTTTTGGACTTCCGGCGGTATGGATTCCTGAGAGCGAAAGAGAAAAAGCAGAACTGCTTGGCTACACGACGGTGGATGCGCCGTCAGTCATCGCTACGCATTTGACAGAGACAATCAAGCGTCATTGCTACGAATTACTGACGCGCCAGCAGGTGCAGACGCTTGTTGATAATCTAAAGGCATCCCAGCCGGCGCTTGTCGATGAAACGGTTCCAAAACTTTTCTCGCTGGGTGAAATACAAAAGGTGCTTGGCAATCTGCTTAAGGAAAATGTTCCGATCAGAGATATGGGCACGATCCTTGAAACACTTGCGGATCATGGCGCAATGGTGCGTGATACGGATCTATTAACGGAATATGTGCGAAAGAGTCTGTATCGCTCAATATCGAAACGGTTTGTGCCGGATGATAAGGCGCGTGTCATAACGCTTGATCCCGCACTTGAGAACCTGATTGCGGAGAAAACCAAACAGACGGAGCAAGGGACATATGTAGCGCTTTCGCAAGATGAGCTGCAACGCGTGTTTAACAGGCTAAAGGAAACGATAGAGAAGATGAACCAGATCGGTGTTACGCCTATCGTGTTGACCTCACCGCTTGTGCGAAGGCAGTTTAAAAACATTACCAGCACTATGGTACCGGATCTTACGGTACTTTCCTATAACGAGCTTGAAAGCAATGTGGAAGTTTTTTCAGACGGCGTAATAGGACTGTAATCAATGATAAAGTAGGGGGCATCTAATGAATCTAAAAACATTTCGTGTGGAGAATATGGCAGAGGCTATGCAGGTGATCAAAAAAGAGATCGGACCGGATGCGGTAATACTCAGTAGCCGTCAGGTACGTAAAAAAAGCGGTTTGATGGGCGTTTTCTCTAAAAAAGAGATTGAGGTTATCGCGGGGTACGACGAAGAACCTGACAGACCTATGAGTTTTCGTTCTATGGTGACGCATTCCGTGGCAGAGTCGTCTGTAAAAAAGCCTCCCGCCGCAATTCGTCCGGTTGAGGATACTTCGGTACAGGATAGCATTGATGAGTTGAAAAGTATGATTGAAGCGCTTGCGCAGCAGGTCAACTCACCTGCACAGGAATTGCCCGCTGACAAACGTTATTCACCTGACGTTATGGAACTGTACCGCCAGCTTAGAGAAAAAGAAATTGACGAGGAAACCGCAGACGAGATATGCGCAAAAACGCAGGAAGTATGCGCGGTCAAGCATACCTCCGCGCAAGAGGTCGCGGAGAGCATGATGCTCGATATTCTCGGAACGCCGCATCCGATCGAAGCGACAAAATACAAGCAAAAGGTCGTCATGATCATCGGACCAACAGGTGTCGGAAAAACAACAACGCTTGCAAAACTTGCCTATACGCTCGTTTATAAAAAGAAGCTGAATATCGGAGTGATCAATACGGATTCTTTTCGTGTTGCGGCTCAAGAGCATCTAAAAGCATACTGTGAGATACTAAAGGCGGATATGATCACAATATATAAGCCGGAGGAAATACAGGACGCGCTTGCCGCTTTTTCTGATAAGGATATCGTTCTTGTCGACACAGCGGGAAAGGTATCAGACGATCAAGCATATCGGCTGGACATCGCGCGGCTTGTATCGCAAGGGAAAATAAACGATATATACGTGACATTAAGTGCGTCAACGGCAGACCGTGTATTGAAAAAAACACTGGATAATTATGCATTCTTAAAAAAGTTTGATATTATCGTGACAAAAGTTGACGAAGTATCGAGCAAGGGTGTTTTGGTTAGCATATCAAAACATTGCGGTATGCCGATTTCTTATCTGGCATCAGGTCAGAATGTACCGGACGATATCGGTATCGCGCAGCCCGGTGAGATCGTAAAATCAATACTGGAGAATTGATAGTATGATAACAGATCAGACACAGCAATTACGCGACAGGGTACAGGCGGCGCTTGCAAACAATGCAAGACAGATGCATACCCAAAAGGAAGAAGAAGGCAGGGCGTATACGTTTTGCGTTACAAGTGGGAAAGGCGGCGTTGGCAAAACCTCTTTTTCCGTTAATTTTGCGCTTGCGCTGGCGAATTGCGGTAAAAAAGTAGCGGTGATCGACGGAGACTTCGGCTTTTCGAATGTAAACATTCTTCTTGGCAAGAATGCGACATATACGCTTGAGCATGTTATACATGGTGAAAAGAGCCTAGACGAGGTTATGGAGGAGTGTTACCCGAATGTATGGTATGTTTCGGGCGGTTCGGGTGTTATGGAACTGATCGCGCTGAATGAAGACGGAATGGATGCGATTGTGGAACAGCTGCTTGTGTTGGAGAAACAGATGGATTTTATTATCTTTGACACAGGCGCGGGGATCAACAATAATATTGTAAGGATGATCGATGCAAGTGATCAGACGGTTCTTGTTATGACACCGGAGCCGACATCCATCATGGATGGCTATGTGGTTTTAAAAACTGTAGCTGACCTCGAGGAGCGTCCGCACGTTAGTATCCTTTTAAATAAGGTGACTTCAGAGCAGGAAGCACAGGGAATCTTTCAAAACTTCGCGAATGTGGTTCGCAAATATCTGGGATATGATATTGAGATGGCAGGACATATCGTACGGGACAGCAAAATGAGCCAATCCGTTTCTGCGATGGTGCCGTATTTGATCCAGTATCCGACCGGCTATACAGCAGCACAGTTCCAAAAAATTGCCAACGCTGTTGCCAAAATGGAGCAACCTGAAGTGACGCATGGCATCAAAGGATTTTTCAAACGATTGATTGGAGGGGGGAAGAGATCTTATGGAGGATAAATCAGTATCGAAGATTTTTCACCCCGGCGGCAAACTGCGTATATTAGGACCGAACAATCAAGAGATCGAGGTTGTGATCGAGTACGCGGGACCAAGGTTTTTGTGGACAAATGACTTGATCAAGCATGGAGCAAGTACTGATCTGGTCGATCAAATATTGGACGCGCGTTATGGAGAAAACAACGAAAGCTACATATTCCAAGTAAGGATCGTTGGAAGTAAGGTTGAAGATGCTGTCTCCTTGACGCGAGTTGCCTTAGTTACGCGCCCAAAACCGGTTGACCAGAGAGAGGCATATCGTCTGCAACATTTGTTTGACTTGGAAGTGATCAGGGTATTTAAGAATCGACTGTCAATCAATTGTCAGGGGGTTGATCTGGCGGAAGGCGGTATCGGGTTTACAACGACAGAAGAATTCGAATTAGAGGAATTGCTTGCTTGCAAGTTTTCACTCGGCGGTCATGAATATGAAATCGTCGGAAAGGTGGTTCGTGTTCGTGATATCCACGAGAATGATATGACGTTTCGAATCGGCGTACGTTTCATAATCATCAATGAAAACGACAGGAAAAAGATCAGGCAATATATTTACCGCCAGCAAACTGCCAAACGGGCGGAGCGGGCAAGATAGAAAATCGCCTTGGCGGTACGGGAGGAGTCCTTGGACGCACAAGAAAGAGAACAAGTGGCCCAAAAACTATGGGAGGCCTATCATAAAGAGCGAACCGTCGAGAATAACAACAGGCTGATTGAGCATTATTTATATCTCGTAAAGCCAATCGTTTTGCGTATGTCGCCGCTTTACAAAACGACATTTCGAGACTATGACGATCTTGTAAGTAACGGTGTTCTTGGCTTGATGGATGCGATCGGAAAATATGACTTGACGCGTAATATTCGTTTTGACACCTACGCGCAACGACGGATCCGGGGGGCGATTCTTGATTATATGCGCCAGCAGGACTGGATTCCTGTGAAGATGCGAAAAGAAATCAAGGATGTCAAGCAGGCGTATGAAGATCTCTCAATTGCGTTGGATAGACCGCCGGAATATGAAGAAATCGCAAAACATCTAAATGTTTCGGTAGAAAAAATCAACAAAATATTTTTAAATGACTATCAATATAGTTTGATCCATTTTGAAGATGTTATGGGTGGCGTCGCATATCGCAGCGAGATGGAAACAGAAATGCCGAAAGGCGAAACCGCGATCAGAGATGATGACCAAAGCAGGCAACCTGAGAAAAACCTTCTAAAGAAGGAAGCAAAAAATGTCCTGACACGCATCTTGAGGGAACTGCCAAAAAACGAGCGCATTGTGCTGGATCTTTATTACAGAAAAGAATTGAAATTGAAGGAAATCGCGGAAATAATGGATTTGACAGAGTCGCGCATATCACAGATACACAAGCAAGCGATTAATAAAATCACCAAGAGATATATGCAAGAATACGAGCATCTGGACGAAAAGCGATAGAGGGAGGACAAGAAGCTGGATACTAATTCTGCTGACAAACGGGGAAAAAAAACGGTTGCTCAGATATGGGGCGATATTTTTCATTTGTCTTATCGCCAAGACGGAGTGGTGCTTGAGATCTTGCCGGGCGCCGAAGCAGGAGCAGGACCAAACCGTACGGAAATGATTCTTTATATACGCCGCAAAGAAATCGCCGGATTGAATTTAGAGCTGGTCAGTTCTATGATCGCGGCAGCAACGCCTGCAAAGGAAATCATCGCTGAGGCACAGCAGGAAACGATTCTCGATGAAGAGTTGAGAATAGAAATCTCTCCCGATGCCATGAGCGCGTATGCGACATTGCTTCCTGCTGACGATGGAGGCGCTGTTCTTAACGAAGCGGATATGCGGGAGGCGTTATTAAGACATAAAGTGTGTTCCGGGATAGATGAAAGCAAAATTACTTATTTAAGTGAAGAAATGCCCTACTATGAAAAGTTGGTAATTGCCTGTGGGCGTGTGCCGAAAACCGGCGAAGACGGCAGCGTGGAATACTTTTTTTCAGCGGAACAAAGTACCGAAACCACGCTGGATGCAACGGGCAAGATAGATTTTCGAAGCATTTCGCGATTTGAAAAGGTCGATGAAGGACAAGTGCTTGTGAGAAGAACGTTCGCGACACGAGGCGAAGCCGGAATGGATGTATGCGGCAAGGAGCTTCCGGGACAAAAGGGCAAAGAAGCGGGCTTTCCGATCAGGGGAAAAAATGTTTTGCTCTCAGAAGATAAAACGGAGCTTATCTCAAAAATCAGTGGGATGGTCTCTTTTGTAAGTGACAGGGTGTCGGTGCTGCCTAACGTAACGATTGCGGGCGACGTGGATATGTCTGTTGGGAACGTCGATTTTAACGGGGACGTTTTGATACGCGGCAACGTCAATCAGGGGTTTACAGTACAGTGTACGGGTAACCTGCATATTTTCGGCTCGGTGGAAGCGGCATCTTTAATTTGTAGCGGTGATATTACGATTGAGGCAGGAATCAAAGGGGCGGATAAAGGTACGGTTAAAGCGGGCGGCAATGTCTATGCGCTATTTATGGAACGTGCGGAAGTCGTAGCCGGTGGCAACATTATTACAGAGTCTCTTGTCGGTTGTAATGTTTTGTGCGACGGGTATGTCAATGCCTCGGCAGGCAAGGGTAAATTGATTGGCGGGACAGTAAGTGCAGGACAATATATTGTTGCGAAAACGATTGGTTCGGATACGGGAATACAAACCAAGCTTTATATTGGGGCGCTTCCGCAAA
The DNA here is from genome assembly GCA_964494645.1 of uncultured Christensenella sp. Classification (GTDB taxonomy): domain Bacteria; phylum Bacillota; class Clostridia; order Christensenellales; family Christensenellaceae; genus Christensenella. Next base: position 38,803 of record CAZBSH010000008.1, read on the forward strand.
AAAAGCAAAGATATGCCGAACTCGAGCGTGAAATGAAAAATGTAGCGAATAATCTTTCGCGGTTGGAGCTCACATTGCAAAGGCAACCGGAACACGCATTGGGAAAAGCAAAACTTGAAGTGGTAATGGCAGCGTCCAAGCTCCGCGCGGAACTTGCCAAAATGGAAGAGGAGAAACGAGCGCTGGAGCTTTTGATCGCAGGGACTTTCGAAGGAAGCATACATGCGCTTGATAAAATATATAAGGGAGTCCGGCTGGTATTTGGTTTTGAGCATCTTGTGGTTCCTTACGACAACGACTACATAACGTATTACAAAGAGCAGGGGCAGATTTTGTCTATGACCTGTAAATATGACAGTAGGAAAACGGGCAAATGACAGCATAAAACTACGGATATTTATAGAAAGGCGGCAGTTTTATGATACGAGGGATTGATAGTCAGATCATGATTAATAAGTCGGTCGATTATGCAAAACAAATGGCCGATCAAAATAATAATGTCCAACAGGGAAAAGATTTTGTTGCGGAGATGGAAAAGGCGCGAATCAAGAAAGAGGAGGAGTCGGTTTTACATGTAAGCGACCCGGAAAACGCGCGTGTACGTCGCGAAAAGCATGAGAAAGACAAACATGGGGGGCATGAAGCCGCCGCTGATCGTCAAGAAGAAGAAAACGAAGGATTTACTGCGGAAGAAACTGCAGAAGGCAAGAAAGCGGAGGGGCTTGGGATATCCGTTGATATCAATATATAGTGAAAGAATATGGAGCAGGATATGGGAGCGGAATATTATTTATTTGCAGCATTTGTTTTTGGATTGGTCGTCATTATCTTATTTTTGATTTTCAGAGGACTGAAGCAAAAGGATGCGCTGGCTGAAATGAATTACGAGGAAAAAGTTCAAAAATTGATGGGAATATATTTTGAAGCGGAAGACATGACAAACGCATTAAAAGAATATGTGGTGCATGTGAACGATTCAATTGATCTTCAATTAAAGCGTATTGAAGCGGAGGTCAAAAGACTAGAGACGATTCGGGAGGCACTTGTGCGCGAGGCATCTTATACTGCGCCGCAAGTATCAGAAGTCAATCAAAAAAGTGAAAACAGCAGTCCGCAAGAAGCGGGCGTACCATTAGAAAAAAAGTCTGCGGATAACAGAAACGGCAAAGTGTTAAAGTTATTTTCCATTGGAAAGTCGGAAAACGAAATTGCGGAAGAGCTGAGTATTTCTAAAGGAGAGGTCAGTTTTATATTAAAATTATATATGGGTTGATAAATTTGTTAAAAACGCTAAAGTTGAGATAACTTTTGTCCGATAATAAAAATAGGGCAAGTATAGGTTTACCACATAGGAGGAAGATATGTTACGAAGCTTTTATATAGCTGGGACAGGAATGCTGACACAGCGTTCGAAAATGGACATAATCATAAATAATATTACAAACAGTGATACGGTCGGGTACAAAAAAGATCAAGTTATTTCACGCTCGTTTGGAGACATGCTGCTTGATAGGTTGAACGATCCTTCTGTCTTGACTCAAACGTATGTTGGCGGACAAAATACAGGTGTTTACGTTGATGAACTAAGCACTGATTTTAAGCAAGGACCAATTGAGCCAACAGAGCAGCAATCCGATTTGGCTATCACCGGCGACGGCTTTTTTAGCATTCAGACGCCAAATGGAGTCCGATACACAAGAAGTGGAAATTTTCAGGTGGATGCAAATGGTACCCTGTTAACACAGGAAGGTTACTATGTCATGGGGCAGAACGGCGGTATGATCAACGTGGGTACGGGTGATTTTACAGTAAAGGGAGACGGGACTGTGTTTGTAAATGGACAGGCTGTCAACAAAATACAGGTCGTTCAGTTTGCAGATACAGGTGTTCTCAGAAAAGCAGGAGACAATCTCTACTATCCAAATGGCGGCGCGCAGCCGCAAGTGATGAACAATCCGTCAATCACGCAGGGAGCGCTTGAAGGCTCTAATACGGAGATTGGTCGTGAGATGGCGGATATGCTTATGACGAATAGAGCTTACGAAAGCAGTCAGCGTATTCTGAAAATGGTGGACGAATCGCTTGCAAAGACCGTAAGCGAAATAGGAAGATTTTAAGGAGTAATGTAATTATGATGCAGGGAACTTATACAGCGGCGCTGGGAATCGCTTCACAGCAAAAGCGTCTTGATACGATAGCGAATAATTTGGCAAATATTAACACAAACGGTTTTAAGTCAAGCAGGACGGACTTTAAGGATGCGCTTTATCAAACGATGCAGCGTGTAGAACAGCCGCAGGATCAATTGAGTATGCAAAAAGGTCATGGAACGCTTGTCTCGTCGATCCGGCGGGCATTTACGCCGGGACAATACCTTGAAACAGGACGGGAGACAGATTGTTATTTAGACGGTGAAGGCTTTTTTGCAGTGCAGAGCCCGGCGGGAGAAACATTTTATACACGCGATGGCAGCTTTGCAAAAAGCACACAGGCGGACGGCGAGTATCTTGTAACCGCTCAGGGCTATTATGTCTTGGATCGTAATGGGCAGCGGATTCGCTTGCAGGGAACATCCCTCAACATATCAACAGAAGGCGGAATTTCTGCCGGCGGAGATGCGGTACCATATGCGCAGCTCGCTGTTGTGCGTTTTCCGAACCAGGAAGGGTTGCTCAGTGTCTCTGATAACCTTTACGCCGTGTCTGATACGTCAGGTCAACCTGCCGGAGCAGATACGCAGGTGATCCAAAAAGCGGTCGAGGGATCGAATGTGAATATGGCGGCGGAATTTTCCAACTTGATTCGTGCCAGCCGCTCGATGCAGCTTTCCTCGCGCGCGCTTAGCATGGCTGACCAAATGGATGGGACAGCAAACGATCTGCGTCGGTGATTAAATCGAATGAGGTAAGTTAACATGGCGACTAGTTATAAAAAGTGCAGGACTTGCGGTAATATTTTCCCCTCAAACGGGCAGAAGGAATGCCCGCGTTGCGTGATGGCGGTGGAAAAACAGTTTGGTGTGATCAAAGATTATTTATACAATAATCCAAACGCCACTGTCGTACAGATCGCGGAGGCTACAGAAGTTGATGAGCGGCAAATCCTAAACTTTTTGAAGGAAGGTCGCTTGGAAATGAAATCGGCAGATGGATTTTTGAAGTGCGAAAAGTGCGGGGCGCCTATCACCAGTGGACGAATGTGCCCAAAGTGTATGAATTCATTATCCAATGCGCTGAATAAAGTTCTTCCAAACAAGGAACCTCAGGTACAAAGGGAAAAAACGGTCAAATCCGGTTCAAATGCGCTTGATAAGCTACATGTGGATATTAACAAGAGAGGCTGAGAGTAAGTAAGGAGTGTTTTTATGAAAATCAACGCGGCAACGTCGATATACGCGGTAGAACAATACCGCAGCATGACGAACAAAGCAAGTGAGAATACGAAAGCGGCACAAACGAAAGATCATATCGAGATTTCGGAGGAAGCTGTTTCTTTTAGTGAGGTATTTAAATCTGCTAAGGCGGCAATTGAAGATGGCAATGCGATAAACAAAACAGAAATCGAAGCGATCAAAGAGCAAGTAAGCAATGGTACATACGGCATTGATGACGATGCGCTGGCGGAATCTATTTTGTTCTCAATTTGGGGATAATATAAATCATGGAAAAACTTTTGAAAAGTCTGGAAGCATTGGTCGAAATGTATGAAACTATTTATTCGGTTTCATTACAAAAAAAAGATTATATCGTAGAAAATGATATACAGAAAGTCGGCGAAACGGTCAAGCGCGAGTGGGAACTTTTAAACGAGGTTTCAGCATTGGAAGAAAAGCGGGCAGAGGCGGTGAAAGAGCTTGTGTCAGATCGTGGTATTATTGGTGAGAATCTATCGCTTAGCGATATTTGCGCATGCGGAACACAGGAAGAAGCAGCGAATTTGCAAGCGGTATCTGAGCGCCTGAAAAAACTGATTGATCGTCAGAAAAAAATTAATACGGAAAATCAGGGGCTGATTAACCTTCATTTGGAATATATGGAATATATGATCAATATGTTTCTGGTCGAACCCCAGGTCAGTAATATTTATGGCAATTCGGGTGAAGTGGAAGAAGGCAGTATTAACAGGGGTATTATTGACAGCCATGTATGAGGAGAGAATATGAGATCGACATTTTACGGACTGGAAATTGCTAAAACAGGTCTATTTATCAGTCAAAATCAACTTGATGTTACAGGACATAATATATCGAATGTAGATACGCCGGGATATACGCGTCAGCGGATTTCTACTGCGTCGCTCCCGCCTATGGCCGGGCATTCCTTTATTGGAATCGATACAAAAAGCACATCCGGTCGCGGCGTAGAAACGTTGTGTATTGAGCAGGTACGCAATCCGTTTTTGGATTATCAGTACCGTAAGGAAAATGCTACGACTTCTAACTGGCAAACAAAAGAGCAATATTTTGAGTATGTTGAGGCGCTTTTTAATAATGAGTTGGACGATATTGTAAATACAACAGGTATATCTACCTTGTTTTCCGGGTTTTATGATGCGCTGCAAGAGCTTCAAAAAGCACCGGCAGATAAAGAAGTGCGCGTCAATCTGCAACAGCAGGCGCTTAAAATGACGCAATCCATGAACTATTATTACAACCGGCTGGTAGAGCAGCAGGATACGCTTAACGAAAGCGTAAGGATCACGGTAAATGAAATCAATGCTCTCGCAAAACAAATAGCGCAGCTCAATGAACAGATTTATGGCTATGAGCTTTCAGGGGCGAAAGCGAACGATTTGCGTGACCAGCGCAATACACTTTTGGATGCGTTGGGTGGGATTGTCAATATCAATGCGTATGAGAATGAAAGCGGACAGATGATTGTGGAAGTGGACGGCAGAAATCTGGTGCGCCATGCATCCTATCAAAGCATGACAACAGTTGCTGATAAGCCCAATCCTTTAAACGACGGCGAAACTTTTTTATATAGCATTTACTGGACAGACAAAGAAGGGAATGCCACGGCAAATGAAGTAAACTTTGCGGACGGATCCATGCGCGGATACCTCGATATACGTGACGGAAATACAAAAGGCAACATGGGGATTCCTTACGTTGTGAAGGAACTCAATAAGCTTTGTCAGAAGGTAGTTGCGGATATAAATGCCGTACATAAGACAGGGTATACAATCCCGAATGTAAATTCAGGAGTGAGCCGTACCGGTATTTTGTTCTTTCATGAGGAATTTGACGCAGACGGCAATAATCTTGTAACGGCAAAAAATTTCCGTCTAAGCGATGATATTATGAACGATGTTTTTAATATTGCCGCATCAGATATGGTCGTGGGCGATGGTTCTGAAAATGATCAAAAGGGAAATGGAAAGATCGCGCTGGCAATGTGTGAACTCATCAGCAAGAAAAATAGCGCAGGGAATGCAGATAATATCGATAGTATGTATCGGTCGATCTTAAGCGACATCAGTATTTCTATGGATCATATCCATGACACGTATTCTGCGCAAAGTGTGATGAAAGCGCATATACAGCAGCAGAGGAAATCGATCAGTGATGTTTCGCTTGATGAGGAAATGACAAATGTTGTACGTTATGGACATGCGTATAACGCGGCGTCGCGTGTTATTTCCGCGATTGACGAGAGTCTTGATATCCTGATTAATAAAACAGGAATTGTAGGCAGGTAAGAAAGGCATACTTCTCGTAAAAGAGACGGAGGATATTTATGAGAATCACAAATTCGATGATGATAGATAACTTGCTGAGTAACTTAAACTCCAGCATGCGCCGAGTAGGCAAATATAACGACCAGTTAGCCAGCAACCGCAGAATCGTGAATCTTTCGGACGATCCGGTAGGCGTTCTGAGCAGTATGAATGCCCGCCAGCAGATCCGCAGATTGGAGCAGTACCAAAGAAATGTAACATCGGCAAAAAGCTGGATCACGCAGGCGGAAACAGCGATAACGGATATGGAAGAAATTGTTATCAGCCTAAAGGAGCTTGTTTCCAGCGCAATGGGAACGAGCAATGAATCGGACAAACAAAACATTGCCACACAGGTCAATGAATTGATGGAGCATCTTTTGCAGACGAGCAATGCTGTCGTGGGTGATAAATATATCTTTGGAGGGTTTAATACGAGTAGTGCTCCGTTCAAGGCGATAAGGGATGAAGCAGGAAAAATCGTTAACGTTCTTTATAACGGATATGATTTGTCACAAAAGACGGACGCAGTTCTTGCTGAAAAAAAGATCGATAATACGACGAATGCGTCAGATTTTACGTGGACGGGTACAATGGACGCGCCGCGGCAAAAATATAAAATATCCGCGGTAGGGGACACTCTTTCCTTTACCTCTACTGATGCGAACGGAAACAATACTGTGGTAACGCACCAAATCACGGCGGCGGAGGTAGCTGCCGGAAGTATTGATCTGACAGCGGATGGGTTCGGTAAGATCACATGGACAAACAAAGCAGATCCGACAACAATATTGCCGGATGAGATTGCTGCGGCAATTGCAACCGCAGATACCATTACGACGCAGGATACAGCGGTCATGGGACCAAAAGCCGATAGTCACCTGCAATGGACAGGGGCAATCGGAAAGAACGAGAAATATTCTATTTCCGTCAGTGGAGACACGTTGAAGTTTTATAATTCTCTTGGCTCGGAGATTGCAACAAAGCAGTTAACTGCTGCCGATATTGCAAGCGGCTCAATTGATATGAGCGCGCAGGGATTGGGTACGGTGAGTTGGAGCACAACCAACGATCCGGCTGCAGATCCACCGTATACAGTGCCTACAACACCGGAAGAACTTGCATCTCTGATTGGCACTGCCGGATTTGTAACGTCAAAGATCGGCGAAGAAGCGACACAGCGTGTACAATTTGAGATCGGGTATGCTTTGAAGCAGGATGTCAGTTTTACAGGAATAGATATCGTCGGACAGGGCGATAATTCGATGTTCAAAGTTATAACTAATCTAATCAATGATCTAAACAACAATGTTCCAAACGATGTGCTGACCAAACATTTGTCAGCGCTGACAGGAGTGCAGGACAGGCTTTTGACGGGACTTGTTGCAAGCGGTACGCGTACATCTCAGCTTGAAACGATTGAAAATCGTTATTCTATCGATGCGATAAACTATGAAGCGATTCGCTCTGATGTAGAAGATATCGATCAAGCAAAGACGATATTGGATTTTAAATACTGTGAGTCGATTTTCAAGCAGGCGCTCGCGAGTGGAGCGCAGATCATTCAGCCGACATTGATGGACTTTTTAAGATAACAATTTCTTTTTAGATGTTGGAATCGGTCCGCTGAAAGGAACGATAATGAGAACGTTGAATATCAATTCCAGCAGGGCGTCTCTCGACATCAGCTCGACAAGAGCTCAGCTGGACATTAAAAACAACATCCGGCGCACTTTTAGGGTTAAATCTACGCCGCCTCAAATGCATGTAGAAAAGCAGCGACCGCAAATGCGGATCAACTGGAAAAAAGCATGGGCGGATCGTGGGGTTCGTTCTCCTGAGCATTTCCGTGAGTATACACGGCAAATTGCGCGACAAATGGTGCAAGAGGCAATACAAAATATTGTTGCGAACGGCAATTCTTTTGGCGCATTGGAGCAATATGCCGGTACGCCCGGTAATTTAGTAGGCGATTTGGCATTTGAACAATCATTGAATCAGAATGTCGAGCTTACGATGAGTCCGGGGGTGTCTCCGCCCGAGATCGAATGGATTGATGGCGGTATGAAAATTGAATGGTCGCCGGGGGATGTTGAGATCATCTGGGAGGATGATTTTATGCCGGAGATTACAGTTACGCCCCATTCTGTTGAAATAAGGCTGCAAAATCACGGCGAGGTAAAGATTACCGTGAACGAAGATAATATTGCGCAAAACAGTGGAAAGAAAGTCGACAAAAGGATATAATAACCTAAGGAGAATGTTTTAGTGAAAATTCAATCAACGCGCTTCGGCGAAATTGATATCAATCAGCAAAGTGTCATCACTTTTCCGGGAGGATTGCCGGGGCTTGAGGCGCTGATAAAATACGCAATTATCCGCTGTAATCAGACAGATCCAATCCAGTGGCTGCAAAGTCTTGATGACCCGGATGTTTCGATTCCGATCGTCAATCCTTTTGTTTTAAAACCGGATTATGAGCTTATTGTAGAAGATGATGAGCTGGATCTTATTCAGACACATGAGGAAGAGGATCTTGTGGTACTGAATATTATGGTTTTGCCGGAAGATCTGACGAAAATGACGATGAATCTTATGGCGCCGCTGCTTATCAATATGTCAAAGATGATTGGTGCACAGATTATGATGGATCATAAGACGCTTCCCGTCAAATATCCGGCATATGAGGCATTGCTGGACTATTACAAAAAAGGGGAGGTAGATGCCGATGCTGGTATTGACGAGAAAACCGAATGAGTCCATTATTATCGGGGAAGATATACGGATAACATTGCTCAGTATTGATGCGGACAGGGTTAAGATCGGTATCGACGCTCCGAAAAATATGCGAGTATTTCGATACGAAACTTTGAAAAAAGTTGTATTGGAAAATCAGACTGCTGCACATGTTAATGTGAATCTAGTTGAATTGGCCGGATTAAAGGACAACGCCGGCAGAAAAGAATGATATTGAATTTAAGCTTCGGTCGCGTGAGCGGCGGGAGCTTAATTGTTCCTTGCGGCGAAGGTATAGTATTGGCAAATAAATCATGATGGGACAAAGAGAACAAATGAGTGAACTGGACGGGATATGGTCATCGAAACAAAATTTAATCGACGATCTGATCGGTAGTATACAAACGACAGAAGAAACTGAAGTAAATATCGCAGAAGAACCTGAAAATTTGAAAAATTTGGAAGAGGAAGTTTTTAAAAAGGAAATTCCTGATGAGAACGGTATCAATTGTGCTGCGATTCATATTATGCTTTCGGATGACCTCATGTCAGCGAAAATTTCAATCTCACCTTTGCAGGAAGGGGAGAGGAATATCACAGAAAAAGATATTCGCAATAAGTTGCGTGAACATGGGATCGAGAAGGGCATAAAAGAAGATTACATCTATAGGCTTGCGCACTACACTGTGTATGACCGCCCTTTTAAGATTGCGCAGGGGGTGCCGCCTATGGCAGGTGAAGACGCAAAAGTAGATTACCAGTTTGATCTGATGGCAGAGCCGACGGTGTTCCATAATGAGGAAGATTATGAGAAACTGTACTTTGTCCGGGTAAAAAAGGGTGATTTGCTGTGTGAAACACACCCTGTAACAACGGGATTTTCAGGATGGAATATACTCGGGGAAACGATAGAGCCAACGGCTGGCATCGGTATGTCTGATATTGTGGGCAGTAATACAGTAGATATTGGTAATCAGCTGTATGCCGGATGTGACGGTCTTGTGAGTGTAAGCAATGGTACGATTAACGTATACAGTACGCAAAGCGTTGAATTTCTCGAAAACGAATCTCTTGAATTTGAAGGTACGATTCTTGTTGAGGGGGATGTAAGCAATAATGCTGTAATCAAAGCACAGGGGGATATCATTGTTAAAGGTTCTGTTCAGAATTCACAGCTTTTTGCCGGTGGTAATATTGTGATTTGCAAAGGTGTTACCGGCAAAGGCAGTTTTATTAAGTCGGAAGGCTATTTAAGATCGTATTTTATTGAGAATGCGGAGGTCGAGGTGGGGACAGACATCACGACCGATGTTGTAATGTGTTCCAATATCATATGCGGCGGGACATTGAGATTGACAGACAAACGAGGAAATTTGATTGGGGGGACATGTTATGCGGGAGGAAATATTTTTGCGAATAATATCGGAAATAATGCCGGTATTCCTACGAAAATATTTTTAACGCAAAAGAATCCTGATGTTGCTAACAACTTGCATGACGTAAAGATTGTTGCACGGGGTAAAATGTATCCTAATGTCAATCTGGCAATTGATCATGCGCAGATGAAAAATGAGAATGTAAAGAGCTATTGCGTTATTGAAAAGGGTCATGGCGGATTGGTGTTACGGGCAATAACGGAGGGCGACGAATCAAAATGTCATTATTAAGTAAAACAGAAAACACAAATGATGTAGGATGGGCCGGGAAGGAAATGTTCGATCCTCAAACAGGATTGCCTACTTTAAACGGTCTGGAGGCTTTTTATTCTGATATACAGGGAAAAACCGATTATATATATTTAGAGATCGGCTTAGAACAATATACTGCTATATTGCAAATTTTTGGCACAGAGGTTGCCATACGCAGCATTCGCGGGGTTGCGGAGGAATTGAATAAAGAAGCGGGACAAGGCGAACTTGTTGGAAGGACATGGATGGATCGATTTGGGGTTATGCTTTATTTAAAAAACAACGAGAATCCCATACCGCGCGTAGAAGCTTTGTTAAAAAGATTAAAAAATATTGAAGTTACGAATGGATTGGAGTATTATGATTATCCGCACTCATATACTTGTGGTATTGTAGAAATTGAAGAAGATGAAAAATTTGCCAATGTTTTGAAAATGGCGGGAATATCCCGTAGAAGAGCTATTCTTGAGAAGGCTCCATATTATTTTTACAAGCGCGGCGAAAGTGCTGCGGATTTTGATGTATCGCTGTTTTCTGCTGCGGTGGAAGCACTGCAAAAGGAGGAATTTGCACCTGTATTTACGCCCCAATATGATATTGAATCACGACGGATCGTAGGCGCTTCTGTTTCCGTGTGCTGGCAGCATCCTGAAAAGGGACCTCTTCCCATCGAGACGTTTTTGCCGGTCCTCCAGCAAGAAGAAAAGATCGCGGAACTGGACGTGTATATCCTTCGGCAGGCATGTAAATTGTTGCAAAAATGGTTAGAGCAGGAAGCGATGCCTGTTCCGCTTATTATTAATATATCGGCAGGAAATATCTACAAAAAGAATTTTTTTGATACGCTTAGGCATATGGCGAAAGAATATGATGTTCCGCCGTGTCTGATAGAGTTGGAGTTATGTGAAAACACCTTTTCTGCTGATGCGGAACATCTTCCCGTAAATACCGTGGCAATGAAAGCAGAGGGCTTTCGGATTTCGATTGATCATAGCGGTAAGGGCAGCTTGCAGGTTGGAGTTGCAAAAAATTTACCTGTAGATGCGATTAAGATCGGAAAAGGGTTGCTGGACGAGGGTAACGATGAACAGAATATCGCTGTACTGAAGCATTTAACCGGAATGACAAGCGCTCTGGGAATGCAGTTTGTAGCGCAAGGCATCGAAGTAGAAGAACAGGCAACGTTTTTGAGCGAGGTAGGATGTCATTTTGGATCGGGTAAAATTTTTCCACAGCTTATGTCATTGGAAGAGTTTGAAGCAGTTATGCTGTGATACACAAAAATAGCGCAAACAGGAAAGGACGATCGGATATGAGCGACAATTATGTATTGAAAAACCTGATGGAAGATTTTGTTGACAGATATGTTGATGAATATATGCAGTGCGAGGGAATGTGTATGTGTGAACGTTGTCAGGCTGATGTGCGCGCGCATGCCCTAAACAGGCTTGCGCCGCGTTATATTGTCAGCAGCGTCGGAGAGGTAATGGTGCGCAACGACGCGCAATCTTCGCAGGGAATGGCTGATATTGTCGCCGCGATTGCGGAGGCAATCAAATTGGTAAAGGATCATCCGCGTCATTGAAAAAATTAGAATCCAGATTATCCTTACGTATGCAAAAAATCATTCATATGATAGATAACGTAAAGACTGTAGCCGATATCGGGTGTGATCACGGTCTTGTTTCTGCTGTGCTGATAGAACAGAGACGAGCGGAAAGGGTTTTGGCTTGTGATATCAGTAAAAAGTCTTTACAAAAAACAGAGAAATTAATTTCGTCATATGGTCTGAAAGGAATTGAACCGGTTGTTTCGGATGGGCTTTTGGGGATTGCCGGAAATGAGCTGGATTGTATTGTGGTTGCGGGAATGGGCGGACTTTTGATCCGTGATATTCTTGCGAACGGATTGTCCGGCACAACAGGGAAAAAAGATATTATTCTTGCGCCGCAGGGAAATGAATACGAATTGCGTGTGTTTTTATATGAAATCGGTTATTATATTATGGATGAGTCGATCGTAAAGGAAGATAACCATTATTATCAGATCATATTTGCGAGGCAGGGAGAGCGTCCTTTGCCGGACGAACTGTCTCTGCGCTTCGGGTTTTACCCGCAGCAGCGAAAGGATCCGCTGCAAAAGGAATTTCTGCAATACAGACTGTGTGAATATGAGACGATTATCGCACAAGCGATGGCGGGAAAAGATACGAGTGCCTATATTCTGAAAATACAAGAAATCACAAGACAAATAACGGAGGGACTAAGATGCCTGTAAGCCTTGCACAAGTAGGAGGATTGTTAGAAACTCTGGCGCCACATTCATTTGCTGAGGACTGGGATAACAGTGGTTTTAACGTGAATTTGCATAATCATGACATCCGTGCGATCATGATTTGTCTTGATGTAACACCGGAAGCGATCTTAGAGGCAGCAGAAAAAGGTTGCCAGTTGATGATATCTCATCATCCGTTGTTATTTCGTGCGATTAAGCAGGTCGATCATAGAACATACCAGGGTAGATGTATTGAGATGCTTATTAAAAATAATATATCCCTGTATTGTGCGCATACGAGTATGGATACGGCGCCGCGCGGTATCAACCGCTTTCTGGCGAATAGACTTGGGCTGACTGATCAAGAATATTTGGAAGAAACCAATATTGGGCATTATGTGGAGGTTGCCGTACATGTGCCGCACAGCCATGTTCAACAGGTTCGCGAGGCAATGTCCGCAGCAGGTGCGGGAAAGATTGGCGACTATAGTGAATGCACTTATAATATTTCCGGTCAGGGAACGTTTCGTCCGGCTAATGGGGCAAACCCTTATATCGGCAGGACAGGCAACATGGAAACCGTGGAAGAGATGCGCATCAGCGCTATTTGTCCGGAAGAAAAGCTTCAGATGGTTCTTGACGCGGTACACAGTGTTCACCCGTACGAAGAACCTGCAATCAGCGCGCTTGTTGCAAAAGAGCCGAAAGCTGTGAATGCCGGGCTTGGAATCGTGGGTAATCTTACGGAAGACCGTTCTGTGCCTGATGTGTTGCGACAAATCAAGGAAAAACTAGATATCGATTCATTACGCGTTGCCGGAGATACCGCAAAAACAATCAAAAGGATTGCCGTATGCGGTGGCGCCGCAGGGGAAATGGCGGGAATTGCGCGTAAAAAGGGTGCGCAGCTTTACCTTACAGGTGAAATCAAGCACAATTTTTATGTGGAAGAGCACGATATGATACTCGTAGAGGCGGGGCATTATGACACAGAAAAGTGCTTTTGTGAACTATATGCCGAAGGTTTACAAACATTGCTGGATGATGTAAACTATAATTTAGCTATTTATATTGCGAGTTTGCATAGACCGTATGTGAACTTTTGAGGAGGATTATCGTTGGATAAGTTAAAAGAGTTATGGGCGTATCAATGCGCGGAAATAGAACTGGAAGATTATGAGAAGTCGTTACGCAATACGCAAACGCGAAAAAAGCTGGTGCAGCAGCAACAAATTTTTCAGAACAATCAGCAAAAGCTGAAACAGCTGGAGCAGGAATCTGTGTTGTTGCAAAATAAGCTTTCGGAATCGGCAGGGCAGGTTGATCTCTTGAAAAAGCAGATGCAATCAAAAAAGGAAGAGATTTCTGAGATCGCCGACTATGATCTGGAAGATTTGTTTTTGGAAGACGTACGCGAAATGATCAAGGAATGCGAGAGTATCAAGTCGGCAGTGGAATTGAATAAGCGTAAAGTTGTTGATGTGATGCATCGGCTGGAAAAATCCGAAGGCGAAATCAAGGAAACGCTTGTAAAGATGAGCAACGCAAAAAAATTGTTTGATCAGCTTAAGGAAGCGCATGCGAAAGAACTTGATGCAGGTAAGGAAGATCTTGAAAAGTTGCGCGCCAATGTTGCAAAGGCATCGAAAGGTGTTGATGCTGTGTTGCTGGAAAAATATAAGCAAATCAAGCAGCATAGACCGAATCCGATTGCTAAGCTTGTTGGGGATCGCTGTGAGGGATGTAAGATGCAATTACCATCGGGCGTACTTCAAAGCTTAAAAGCGGAAGGCAGTGTAGTAGAGTGTGAAAACTGCGGCAGGAT